>CAIRND010000049.1 GCA_903879825.1 uncultured Geobacteraceae bacterium | reverse complement strand
TGAGCTTGGTCACCAGGTTTCGGAGTGATGCATACACTCCCCGATCATGTGTACCATCACCCTCGAAGGTAACGGCCAAATCTCCCCCGGAAAGGCGGTCGGTAATTGTGGCAAGCGCACGTGGCTCGCCGCCAAGCTGACCAAGGATGGAGCGGCTGATCAGCCAGCCCAGTACAGCGCCAAGCAGAAGGGCTGCAACACCCAGGACAACAATGATGCCACGGAGCCGCCCACCCGTCTTGTCTGCATCTTCACTGATTTTTGCAAAGCTATCATCCTGATATTTCAGCAACGCGGTAATGGCGTCAAAATAGGCATTCTGAAACTTACGGAAATCTCCAATCAGATAGCGGGTGGCATCGTCCCATTTGCCCTGCTCAAACATCACGAAGATTGGTTTACGCGCTTCAGCATATTTGGCACGGGCTTCTTTGAGGTCCTTCAACAACTTTTTACCTTCTTCGGTCTTTACCAGTTTGTCGAGTTCGTCAAAGCGTATCATGACATTTTTTGCCGCCTTATCAAGCCTCTCCATCTCCTTTTTCAGAGTATCGGTATCCTTGGCAAGGTTGATGTTGCGCAGGGCACGGGCAGCTACATTCACCTGTTCGGCGATGTCGTACAACTTAACAACCTTGACGTATTTGTCTTTACCCATATCGACGATCATGGCATTGAGCTTACTGATGCCACTAATTCCTGCGATTGCAACGACGACCAGCAGAACCAGTACCACTCCGAATCCTGCGACCAAACGGGTTACAACTTTCATGTTATTAAACATACTATTCTCCTGTTACGAGATCATTTGACCGGGTCAACTCATCCCGGACAATATGCTCCAGCGCATTGCTACTGCCTACTATTTGGGCTGTCACAATCGGTATCCACACAGAACGATCCGGTATTTTGCCTTCATATATTCACACCTTTGAAATATATTCAGAACGTTTACCACAGTATTGGAGCAAGTCAATATTTTGAGTAGATAATAGGATCTACTGAAAGCCACTTGTTGTGAATATAAAACCGGGGAGTTGAGTGCGGACTTTCAACGCCCGGTACGGTTGCGGGTAGTGTGGGAGTTAACCTTTCAAACATATTGAGACTTCGTGGCTTTTTGCTGGTTTTTATTTCATAGTTCCGCATCAAAAATCCATTAGGACCAATTTAGTCTTTTTGTTTTGACCGTGGCAAATTATGGGAGTACAGTACAACTACAGGATGAGATTATACCTAAGGAGGTTACGGAAATGAGAACATTTAGCAGAGTAATTACCCTTGCAATATTTTTTGCAATTTGTGTCACTTCAGCTTCATTTGCGGCAACTTTATCTGTAAAGGAAAATAAAGAAATTGGACGTTATTTGGTAAATGACCATGGAATAGCGCTTTATATTTTTAAGAAAGATACTGTAAATACGAGCGTATGCGGTGCTGCCAACGGTTGTATTGATAAGTGGCCCGTTTTCTTTGCAGACACTATAGCTCCTAATATTGGTATTAATGAATCCGCAGTGGGTGTAATTTCCCGTGATGACGGCGTTAAGCAGA
>CAIRND010000048.1 GCA_903879825.1 uncultured Geobacteraceae bacterium | reverse complement strand
TTGGGTCGATAATTTTAAATAACAATCAGCTTTGTACAGATTGGCATCTGCAGCCAGTGGTGAACCGGAATTATCGGCCAGATAACGGTCGAGCAGCTCAAGAGCTTTTCGGCAATCGTTTTGTTTATATGACTTAACCGCAGCTTCAAATAATTTTTGCGCAGCAGTGGAATTTCCCGCAGGAAGTTCTGACGGTGCATTTTTATTAGGTACAGTCGGTTTATCTGTTGGCAGGTTCTTTTTCTCTTGAGCCGTTATTTTACCGTTGTGCTGTTTCGCATTACTTTTAACCGTACCCGCCGCTTTTATATCAGGCAAAGGAATCTCGGTTGTTGTGCGGGAAATCGGAGCGGGCGCAGCCGTTGGTCGTACTGGTGCTTCAATTTTTACCGGAGGTGTTTTGTCTCCCGCTGTTTTCTTCTTGCGAGAAGCGCCGGATGCCTTTGTCGCACCCTTTTCATTGGTGAGTGACTCATTATTAGTTACCGGAACCTTGAGAGTCGTTCCCGCATAAATAAGATTTGGGTTCTTAATTGAATTGAACAGAAGTATTTGGGGGTAATACATGCCATGGCCGGTAATCTTTCGAGAAATCGCAGAGAGCGTATCCCCCTTACGAATCTCAATCTCCTGAACGAGTATACCATTTTGCCCGGGGACGTTTTCCGCAGATTCAACCGGTTGCGGCGCATAGAGAAAATACTGCTGACTCCAGGCGGGCAGTGCGATAGCGAGTATAAGTGTGACGAGTGCCGTACGGCTCGAGCATGATGTCATGTCAGTACCTGTTCCCTAGTTGATCTTCGTAGGTAAGAATGTTCTTGACTTGAATAGCGGTTCCAACCCCTGTGCCAGGGGTTACCCGGAAAGAAACTTTGATGTTCCGCTTTTCACCCGCTCCCATCTCTTTAAAACGCCAGATAATAGCGCCGTTGCTGACAACTGTAACTGCTGGCTCAGATACGACCAGATCCAGCTGCTCCGGCCAGACACTCTGCAATTCAACTACCCGCGCGATATTAGATCCGTTATTGGTAATCGTCAGATCAAAAGAAGCGATGTCACCCGGCTTAAGGCGCCCGTCACGACCCACCATGACCATTTTTAACACCGGTCGTGAATAGGTGAGCTGAGTTGTTGCGGTTGCAGAACGACGATCATTACCTTCTGATATGAACGTGACCTGAATATTCCCCTGACTGTTATCGGCGGCGCCTGGCGGCGTTTTTATCTCCACCAGAATACTCGCTTCTTCACGTGGAGCCAACGGACCTATTTCGCTGATTACCGGTTCGCTCGCCTGGCGGACGCCATCACGATTCAAGTCATTAAAAATAACTGCGTCCTGTGTGCCGGTGAATACTGAGGTTATCCTGAACTTTTCCCGGACGTTTCCTGTGTTGGTGACAACAAAGGGTACGGCCATGGTCTGCCCAGGAATCGCTATCAGGCGCTCCGAGCCGGTACGAACCGAGATGCTTCGATGCGATTCCACAGCGGCGATGTTTGAAACAAAGACAGCAGAAGTTTTGAGCGGGTTGCTTATCAGCTCGGCGCGGGTTAACAGCTCTTGTCCGGCCAGAGAATCATCTTTAAGTTGAAATGCGATAGTAAATTCCCGGCTTTCTCCGGAATTAATCTGCAAGCCATCAAGTACCAGGGCGGACTTCATCTCCTGCCTGAATCCGGCGGCGGCGTAGTCGACCGGCTCTAGTTGCGTCGGGAAGTTCAGGCGAAAGGTCACGTCCTGTGCAACGGTTGATCCGACGTTAAGAATAGCTACTCGGTACACTACTTTGGCACCGGGAAGAGGTTTGGTCATTTCAGTGCGCAGGACAGCACGGAGGAGTGGGGCAGAAACAATAAGCTTGATTTCCCGCGATTGACTTGCTTCAGCAATCAGGCGCGAAGAGGCTTTGACCGGATGTACGATGCGCAGTCCGTCAATACTGCCAGGCGGAATGACAAGATTGACGACACCCTTGAAACTTTCGCCGGGTGCGAGTTCGGGCGTCTGGCTGATTGCACTATTCGGTGCTGCTGCCGAGGCAAACCGTGCTTTGAAATCAGCGGGAAAGGCGGACTCAAAATAGAAAGAATCTTTTCCGTTACCCCGGTTGGTGATTTCAAACGGCACCACAACCGGTCGGCCAGCGGTAAAGGTATCAGGGCTTGCCAGCAGGTTGAATTCAAAACCGGCAAATTGTGCCACTTCGAATCGAAATATCTGAGCGTTCTCCTGAAGTGGCACTTCGACAGTTTTTGGAGGAAGCGCAACGGCAACGCCAAGCTCACGGAGTCTCGCAGCGGCCGAAACAGCAGCGGTTGATGTGGGGAACTTGTCAATAATCGTTTTATACTGGCTAATCGCTTGCTCTCGGTAGGTTGATTGAGCGGTGCTGGCTGTCTCCGGAACTTTTTTCTGCGCAGCCGGGCGGGTTTCTTCCGCTTTGGCAGCGGCAAGTTGGCTGTTTTTTGCGTCTCTGGCGGCATTCCGCTCTTTTTCAGCTTTAATTCCGTTGACGCGCGTCAGTTCGGCTTCGGCTTTTACGATACGCTCCTGTTCGGCCTGTGCCTGGGCAAGGCGCGCCGCTTCAGCTTTTTGCGCAGCGATCCGGGTGGTTTCATTCGCAGATTTAGCCTGTACCGATTCATCTGTCTTTGCGGCGACAATCCGGTCTGGCTGTTTGGTAAGAGGCTGTCCCGACGGAAGTTTTTCACCCTTTTCATAGCGGGCTACAAGAGCGATGAGTTCGTCTTCAACGGTGTTTTTAAGAGGATTATCGGGATACTCTTTGGTGAATTGAGCAAAATAGCGGGCAGCTTCCATCTTGTTGCCCGTTTTGAAGTAGGATTGGGAGAGCCAGAATAATGCCATGTCCTTGAGAGGGGTGCCGGGGTGTTTCTGCAGTACCTCAGTCATTTTCTCGATTGAGGTGGCGTAATCTTTCTGCTGATAGGAATTAAATCCGGCAATAAAAACCTGAGAGTCCTCCGTTTCCTGGCAATAAGCGGGAGGTACGACCAAGGATGAAATTATGACCAGTACGAGCAGAAGTCGGGGCAGGATGTTATGGCATAATTTCAATAATATCACGTTAATTGACCTCTTTTGGCCGGCTACGCAACTGACGGCGCACGGAGAGCAGATATAGTTACAGGTAAAATGCCTCCTAAGTAGCACCTCCCAGCGCCATTGTCAACGAAAGAAAAGGTAAGTCAGTATGTTAGCAACCGTTGCGGCTTGTGGCTTTTAATGGTTCCACGCGATTGCAACGGTTGCCATTCGTATCAGCGAATGCTGTCTTCCGGGTACGCACCGATTTTGTGGATTGACAGATCTGCTCCGTTAAATTCATCTTCCTGATCAAGCCGAATCCCGACGGTTTTATTAAGAATTGTGTAGACGGTAAAGCTGCTGGCCAATGCAAATATGATGGCCAATATGCTCCCGCCCAGCTGGGAGATAAAGCTGACGCCGCCAATGCCGCCCATAAATTTTTGTCCAAAAATTCCGGCGGCAATCCCCCCCCAGGTACCAATGAGACCGTGCAATGGCCATACTCCCAGCACATCGTCAATTTTGAGTTTTTCCTGTTCGAGATGAAATCCGTAGACAAAGATCACGGAAGCGATGCAGCCAACCAGAAAGGCTCCGAGCGGGTGCATGATATCACTGCCGGCGCAGACCGCAATCAGTCCGGCCAGTGCGCCGTTGTGGATAAAGCCGGGGTCGTTCTTCCCGGCGATCAGTGCAGCAATGACCCCGCCAACCATAGCCATCAACGAATTTACCGCCACCAGGCCGGATATTTTTTCCAGGTTGCCGGCGCTCATGACATTAAAGCCGAACCAGCCGATTGCCAAGACCCATGAACCAAGTGCCAGAAAAGGGATGTTGCTGACCGGGATAGGATGCGATTTGCCGCGAGCATAGCGACCCATGCGTGGTCCGAGAATGATCACCGCCGGTAAGGCGATCCATCCTCCGATGGAATGGACGACGACGGAACCGGCATAATCGTGAAATTCTGCGCCACCGATTGATTTGAAAAAAGTCTGCAAATGGGGGGCATTCTGTCCCCAGATCAGTGATTCGAATAGTGGGTAGGATATTCCGGCAAAGATGGCACCGGCGATTACCTGTGGCCAGAATTTGGCACGTTCGGCGATACCGCCGGAAATAATTGCGGGAATACAGGCTGCAAAACAGAGCAGAAAGAAGAAATGTACCAGATCATAACCCTGGGACGTGCCGAGCAGCTCTCCGGCAGGCTTGAGAAATGAGATGCCATAGGAGATGGGAAAGCCAATTACAAAATAGACGATCGTTGAAACCGACCAATCGGTGAGTATTTTGACGAGTGCATTGACCTGATTTTTTTTGCGCACCGTACCGACCTCTAAGAAGGCAAAGCCGGCATGCATGGCAAACACCATTACTGCACCCAACAAAAGAAAAAGAACATCCGCGCTACTTTTCAAGCCAGTCATCGTTGACATGGTTTCCATACAGATTACCCCCGTTGGTGTCTGGTGCCCATCATTGGACTTGCCGCTCTGAAGCAATAAATCGGCCAATCGTTGGATATGTGCAACTTACTTAAAAATATGGTTTATTAGAAGTTATGTCGGTGTGGTGCTGCCTTTTTTTTCAGCATCTGCCGCTTAATCCG
>CAIRND010000047.1 GCA_903879825.1 uncultured Geobacteraceae bacterium | reverse complement strand
TACTTAGGGGGTACTTATGAAACTGCTGGTCTGCATTAAACAGGTTCCTGATCTGGAATCCCGCTTCAAACCGAACGCCGAAGGCAATTGGTTCAACGAAACCGACCTGGCTTTCCGCATGAACGAATATGACGAATATGCGGTGGAACAGGCTGTTCAGCTGCGTGAGTCGTTGGGTGAGGGTACCGAATTGACTGTTCTCTCCATCGGCCCCGATCGGGTCGTCGAAGCGATAAAGAAATCCCTTGCCATGGGTTGTGATAACGCCGCCCATATCCAGGATGCGGCTGCATCAGCGAAAGACCCCTGGCAGATTGCTTCGATCATAGCTGCCTATGCTAAAGAGCGTGGTTTCGATCTTATCTTCACCGGTATGCAATCTCAGGATCGCGGTTCGGCGCAGGTAGGCGTAACCGTTGCCGAACTGCTCGGCTTCGCCTGTACCACCACGGTTGTCGGTTTTGCCTACGACAATGGCACGATCACCGCCAAACGTGAACTGGAAGGGGGCATTAAGGGCGTCGTAAAGTTGAAAATTCCGGCGCTGGTCACCTGTCAGTTGGGGCTTAATATCCCGCGCTATCCGACTCTCCCTAACATCATGAAGGCGAAGAAAAAAGAGATCGTTGCCATTCCGGTTGCCGACCTGCTGACAGAAGAATCCCTGGCGATGACAACACGTTTCCATCCGCCGGCTAAAAAAGGTGGAGGGATCGTGCTTGAAGGGGATGTGGGTGAGTTGGTTGAGAAGGTGATAGCGATGCTTAAAGAGAAGACGACGGTGTTGCGGTAAACACAAAAAATCTGCAAACCTCACCACAGAGTCACAGAGATCACAGAGAAAAACTATTTATATCCAATATATTGTAGTTGATACAATGATACCTGGCTTTCTCATATGGGGTGAACCCAGTTTTTTCAATAAACTCAATATTCTCTCTGTGTTCCCAGTGACTCTGTGGTCGAAGTGCCGTTTTTGGGTTTAAGTGTTTGTGACGTTTATAAAAAGGGAGATTTTTCCCGTATCACTGTGAATATGCTTTTAAGATTATTAAGGAGACAACTATGAAAGCACTATTAATAGGCGAGTATCGTGAAGGGAAATTGCTTGAATCTACCTATGAACTGCTCGGCTTTGCAGATCAGCTTGGTGTTGAAACCGCCATGCTGATGGTGGGGAGTGAAGCGCCGTTGCCCGCATACGGCGGCACACTCTATCTGGCTGATGCCGCTACCTGCGATGAGTATAACCCCGATTTGCATAAAAAAATGATTCTGGAAGCGGTGCAGAAAGAGAACCCTGACTACATCGTCTTTCTCCATTCATCATACGGCTGGGATCTTGCTCCCCGAGTTGCGGCAGCGCTCACGGCTGCACAGGTGTCAGAGGTGATTGCATGTGTCGATGGCAGTTTTGAAGTCGGTTGCTGCAACGCCAAGATGCGCCGTACGGTTAAAACGTCCACGGCAAAAACCGTTGTGACCATACAGGCTGGCGCCTTTCCGATACTGCAACCGGGTGGTTCGCCGATCGTCCAGAAGTTGGCTGCGTCCGGCGGCGCTGCTCTGGAATTCGTCGGCTATGAACCGGCAGAAAAAAAGGATGTTGACCTGGCTAAAGCCGAAGTCATTGTCTCCGCTGGCCGTGGCGTCGGCAAAAAGGACAATATTCCGACTATAGCTGCACTGGCTAAAGCTCTCGGCGGCGAACTGGGCGCAAGTCGTCCGGTCGTAGATGCTGAATGGGTTAGTCACAGTCATCAGGTCGGTACCACCGGACAGACGGTGTCTCCGAAGCTGTATGTTGCCTGCGGTATCAGCGGAGCCATACAGCATCTGGCCGGGATGAAAAAATCAGATTTTATCATTGCCATCAACAAGGATAAGGACGCACCGATCGGTGAGATTGCCGATGTCTTGGTCGTGGCTGATGTCATGCAGTTTGTGCCCGCGTTGACGGCAAAACTGGCGCGATGAAATAGGCACGGCCGGTGTCTTCCGTTTTGACAAGCAGAGTGGCATGAATAATCTCAACGCCTGTCCTCTGGGCAAAACGCTCCATTATTCATACGGTACTTGATCCGAATCAGATTCTTGTTCCAAAAGTAAAAAAGGGGTAACGAATGGCGGCACCGAATGCCATGGAGAATTTTAAGCGAGATCTGAACTACCAAATACAGAGGGGCAGTGATGGTGAAATTCAACTGTCAAGCACTCTTACGGACCATTTTCACGACATCAGGATGGAAGTGATGGTGGACTTTGAATCACTGGTGATACGTACCGCACGGGTCGAATTTGTTCGCCATCCATCTGTGGATTGTCCTACTGTTGCCGGGCGTATGGAGCGGATGGTTGGCTTCACTATAGGCAGAGGGCTTAACCGTAAACTGCAGGAAACGTTTGGCGGCGGGGAGGGGTGCGGTAATCTGAGGTTGATGCTGCTGGGGCTGTTGCCGCTTGCCATGAATGTCAAAGCGGCGGCCGGTATCGCGGATGAACAAGAAATGTTGGCTGCGATCCGGGAACGTCTCACGGGGAGCTGTGCCGGCTATGTAAACCGCCCGGAATAGCCTCCGGTATAAAAACTATTTGAACGATGAGCACCGGGGCAGCAGAGAGGGTCAGGGCATAAACACTTTGACCTCCCTGCTACCCCGGTGCTTTTTGTTTTATCAGCAGTCGTGTGATGCTTGACGGGTAACTTTTCAATCTGTTATACCAATTCTAAATCAAGGCGCTATCTTCGTTGGCTCGTCTTCGGCTCCTCAACATACTGAATGTATGCCTTCGTCGCCTCGATCCTCGCCGCCTTGATATCACTCTTGATTTAGAATTGGAATTACAAGAGACGAACTAAAATCTGTGCTTCAATGAGAGTAAAGGACTAACGTCAATGCCGTATATCATAATTGATGAAATGCGCTGCAAGGGGTGCGGGCTCTGCACCATCGCTTGTCCGCAGAAACTGGTCAGTATGAGTGATACCCCCAATAGCATGGGCTACACAATGGCGACTTTTTCAGGCCCTGAAAAATGCACCGGCTGCTCTTTATGCGCAGAAATGTGTCCTGATGTTGCCATCTCGGTTTTTAAGGAGTGACGCTCATGAATGCAGCTGTCTCCCGTGAAAAAATATTTGTCAAAGGCAATGAAGCGGTTGCGATGGCGGCGCTGGAGGCGGGTTGTCGCTGTTATTTCGGCTATCCCATCACTCCGCAGAGTGATATTCCGGAATATCTGTCGCGTGAACTCCCTGGCCTCGGTGGTGAGTTTATTCAAGCGGAGAGTGAGATCGGTGCTATCAATATGCTGCTCGGGGCTTCCGCTGCCGGAGTGCGTGCCATGACCTCCTCCTCCGGTCCCGGCATATCTCTTAAACAAGAGGGCATTTCGTACATGGCCGGCTCTGAACTCCCCGGCGTTATAGTTGATATCATGCGCGCCGGTCCTGGTCTGGGCGGTATAGACGCCTCTCAGGCGGATTATTTCCAGGCAACTAAAGGTGGCGGACACGGCGGCTATCGAATTATCGTGCTTGCTCCTGCTTCGGTGCAGGAGATGTACGATCTGACCATGCTGGCTTTTGATCTGTCGGACATATACCGCATGCCTGCCATGGTATTGGCCGATTCCGTTATCGGCCAGATGAAGGAATCGGTGATTCCCAATCCCCGTCCACAGGCCGTGCTTCCCGTCAAAGATTGGGTCGTGCGTGGGCGTGCAGCGGGAGAAGTGCAGAATATTGTCAAGTCG
>CAIRND010000046.1 GCA_903879825.1 uncultured Geobacteraceae bacterium | reverse complement strand
GATCGGGATGAGCGACCGGGAGTAAAGTTTAAAGATAACGATTTGATTGGTATTCCTCTCCGAATTGTTGTCGGCAGCAAAGGATTGGCCGAAGGTAAGGTTGAGTTGAAAATTCGCTCTACGGGTGAAGTACTGTCACTTTCGCTTGATGAAGTAATCACAACGGCCACTGAGATAATTAAATCTGCATTAGCACACGTATAATCAACAACGTTAGTCGAGGTTTTTTTATGCAGTCAAGTCATATATGGGATTCTCTACAT
Source organism: uncultured Geobacteraceae bacterium (assembly GCA_903879825.1). GTDB lineage: Bacteria > Desulfobacterota > Desulfuromonadia > Geobacterales > Pseudopelobacteraceae > JACRCG01. Next base: position 6,028 of record CAIRND010000046.1, on the reverse strand, counting down.
GAATGCATGCCTCGTGAAGAACTTGAACAGCTCCAATTGGAGCGACTTCAGGCGACATTGAATCGTGTTTACAAAAATGTACCCTGTTATCGTACCAAATTTAATGAACTGGGCATCGTTCCTGAAGACGTCGCTTCACTGTCAGATCTTTCAAAGCTTCCATTTACGACCAAGGAAGATTTACGACTTAATTACCCCTACGGGATGTTTGCTGTACCGTTGCGCGAAGTTGTCCGGATTCACTCTTCGTCTGGCACGACCGGAAAGCCAACCGTTGTCGGTTATACCAAAAACGATCTTAAAATGTGGTCCAACCTTGTGGCGCGTATTATGACGGCTGCTGGTGTTACTCATGATGATGTTGTGCAGATCGCGTTTGGTTACGGTATGTTTACCGGTGCGTTCGGCCTTCATTACGGCTCTGAAACAATCGGAGCGGCCGTTATTCCCATGAGCGGGGGAAATAGCGACAAACAGATCATGATCATGCAGGACTACAAGTCTACTGCTCTTGTCTGCACTCCGAGTTATGCTGTTACACTGGCTGATTTGATTGAAAAGCAGGGTATAGATCCTCAGTCCCTCTCACTAAAAGTTGGTCTTTTTGGTGGCGAGCCGTGGTCTGAGGCTCTGCGCAGCGAAATCGAAGCACGTCTTATGATCAGCGCCACTGACAATTATGGTCTTTCTGAAATTATTGGTCCGGGTGTCGCGGGGGAATGTCAGCATAAAAACGGCATGCATATCTCTGAAGATGCGTTTATCGCCGAAATTATTGATCCGGAAACCTGTCAGGTGCTGCCACCCGGAGCTGTCGGCGAACTGGTGCTGACGACAATCAATAAGGAAGCTTTTCCGATGATCCGCTATCGCACGCGGGATATTACCAGCCTTGATCATACGGTCTGCGCATGCGGTCGAACGATGGTCCGAATGAAAAAAACCATGGGACGCTCTGATGATATGCTTATTATTAAGGGTGTTAACGTTTTTCCTTCACAAATTGAGGAAGTACTCGTTGCGATCGAAGGGTGTGAACCTCACTATCAACTGGTGGTAGATCGTAAAGGTGCGTTGGATGTACTTGAAGTATGTATTGAAGTGAGAGAGAATATCTTCTTCGATGAAATGAAAAAACAGCGTGCTTTCCTTGATATGGTCGGTAAAAGGATCGATTCTGTCCTTGGTGTTGGGGTAACTGTTAAACTGGTTGAACCGAACAGCATACCGCGTCACGAGGGTAAGGCCCAACGAGTTATCGATAAACGGATAGCGTGATTCCGTATTCCCACATTTTTTATGTAAGGCCGCTCACCAGCAGTGATGCTGACGAGCGGCTTTTTTTCTGAAAGTTCAGGACCCACTCGTTTATACTTAACGAAATAACCCGCAACAAAAGAAGGAAACAATGACTACTAGAAAACTATCGGCAGGCGACATTATTGAATCTCGTTGTACCAAATGTCGCGAAGTGTTGAATCACAGAATCGTTGCCATGGTAGAAGGAAAAGTCGTACGGGTTGAATGCAACACCTGTAATGGCGTACACAATTATTATCCACCACCAGCAGAAAAAGCGGCCAAAGCCGCTAAAGCCCCCAAAGCTGCTTCCGCAAGCAAACCCCGCTCAACCTCAGCTACACCACGTGCATCCCGGAGGGATCCTGCTGAAGTTGAACGTGAAGAGTGGGCGTCTCTTCAGCCAACATTTGATCTTGATAAAGCGCTAAATTACGACATGAATGGCAGATTTCTTGTTAAACGTCTTGTTAATCATCCTATTTTTGGTATTGGTGTTGTAAAAGCGGTTATTGTCCCGAATAAGATGCAGATTCTTTTTAAAGATGGGATGAAGCTGCTTCGTTGCCAGTGTCTGTAAGAGAGGTGGTGTGGTTATATCGCAGATGTCGAGTCACTACGCTAATTATGCCTTGATTTATACGGCAGTTTACATTTATAAACGACCTTCAGTTTTGTATACACTACTGCAATCGGTGTAACATACCGACCATAAAACATCTGAAAGGAGAGTACCGATGTCTGTCAAACCATTTGTTTATCAGGATCCGTTCCCGCTTGCGAAAGATGAAACGAAATACCGAAAAATTGAAGGTTCAGAAAAATATATTATGGTTGAAAAGTTTGCCGATAAAGAGGTTGTGAGGGTATGCCCTGAAGCTCTTTCGATATTGGCTAATGAGGCCATGAAAGATGTCTCCTTTCTGCTTCGCCCGGCACATAATGAGCAGGTTGCCAAAATTTTGAGTGACCCGGAAGCATCTATGAACGACAAGGGTGTTGCCCTGGCCTTTCTGCGAAATGCCGAGATTGCCGCCAATCTTGATTTGCCGCTCTGTCAGGATACCGGTACTGCAACCGTAGCTGCAAAAAAAGGCCAGCAGATATGGACCGGCGTCAGGGACGAGGAATGGCTCTCCAAAGGTATCTACAAGACCTATACGGAAGAGAACCTGCGCTATTCCCAGACGGTGGCACTTGATATGTACGAAGAGATCAATACCGGGACTAATCTGCCTGCACAAATTGATATTCTGGCTACTGATGGTGATTACTATAAGTTTGTCTTTATGGCTAAAGGTGGCGGTTCCGCCAACAAAACCATGCTCTATCAGGAAACAAAGGCTCTGCTGACACCTGACAAACTGTTCAAGTATCTGGTTGAAAAAATGAAGTACCTTGGAACTGCGGCCTGTCCCCCCTATCATATTGCCTTTGCCATTGGCGGCACCTCTGCCGATGCCTGTATGAAAACGGTCAAACTGGCAACCGCCAAGGAACTGGATGGACTGCCAACGGCTGGCAATGAGCATGGTCAGGCTTTCCGCGATATTGAAATGGAAGACAGACTGCTTGAAGCGGCACAAAAACTCGGCATTGGTGCCCAGTTTGGTGGTAAATATTTTGCACATGACGTGCGTGTTATTCGCCTTCCCCGTCATGGCGCTTCCTGCCCGGTCGGCATGGCGGTATCCTGCTCGGCAGACCGTAATATAAAGGCTAAAATTACAAAAGACGGTTTGTTTGTTGAGGAGATGGATCGCAATCCGGGTCGCTTGATTCCTGAACAATACCGCGGCAAACATGAGCATGGTGTCAAGATAGATCTCAATAAACCAATGAAGGAAATCCTGGCCGTACTTACCAAACATCCGGTTTCTACACCTTTGCTTCTTTCAGGCACCATCGTGGTAGGGCGTGACATTGCTCATTCTAAATTCAAAGAAATTATGGACAGTGGTAAGCCATTGCCGGAATATCTGCTTAATCATCCGATTTACTACGCTGGTCCTGCTAAAACTCCCGCAGGTAAAGCATCAGGTTCATTTGGACCAACTACCGCTGGCCGCATGGACTCTTATGTCGATGAACTCCAGTCCAATGGTGGGTCATTGATTATGATTGCCAAAGGTAACCGCAGCCAGCAGGTAACGGACGCCTGCAAGAAATACGGTGGTTTCTACCTTGGTTCAATTGGCGGTCCCGCAGCAGTTTTAGCCGAAGAAAACATCAAAAAAGTTGAATGTATCGATTTTCCGGAGCTGGGGATGGAAGCTGTCTGGAAAATTGAGGTGGAAAACTTCCCGGCTTTTATTCTGGTTGATGATAAGGGAACAGATTTCTTTAAACAACTCGGGTTGTAAAAATTGTAAATAGACACAACAAAAGCCCTGCGTGCCAAAGTACGTGGGGCTTTTGAGTATTAAGGATGTGCACAGCTGTTGGTCATAGTGGGACTTTAATGCAGGGCACCGTCTGGAGTTTCGTTGCGGTTGGTGCGTGGTAAGTCAGTGTAGTACATTGTTTTTAACAAAGTAAATAATCGCATTGACGATGGATTGTTCTGAGTGGTAGTGTCCCCACACTTGAAATGTCACTACGAATAAAACTCCACAAACGAGCACTATTCCATAATGTAGTTCGGAGGGGTACCATGCCCAAAATTACCGTATTTATGATGGCAGTTTTATCAGTAGTTGTTTTATCAGGATGTACTACTCTCTCACTGTTTGAGGTTTCAGTGCAAAATGATGTCGCGGGCGTGCAAAGTATGTTAGACGGCGGTACCAATGTAGATACACCAAATGCTTTTGGCAGCACACCTCTAATGGCTGCTTCTAAAAGAGGTTATGTGGGTCTTGTACAGCTTCTGATCGAAAGAGGTGCCAACGTAAACAGTGTGAACATTGTTGGGAATACGCCTCTCACTATGGCAGCCACGTATGGCCAAACAAATATCGCCAAGTTGCTGATTGAGAAAGGCGCCAATGTGAACAGCGTGCGCAGTTCAAACGATAGAATTCCTGTGCTAGTTGCTGGAGGCTATGTTCTTGGGAGCGAATCTCCCTTGACCTTGGCTGCATCTGGTGGCCATTCGGAGATTGTTACGATACTCATTGAAAAAGGTGCCGACGTTAATCATGCAAACAAGGACGGTGACACTCCCCTTGCATTCTCAGCAACGTCTGGTTTGACCGATGCTGCCACGATGTTAGTAGAGAAAGGCGCTCATGTTAATGTTGTGACAAATAACGGCAGTACGCCACTTGTCTTGTCCACTTCCGTTGGCCATGCTGCGATCTCGGCATTGCTCATTGCAAAAGGTGCAAATGTGAATCATGTCACTGCCAGTGGTGACTCGCCGTTAGTGTATTCTGCCTTGAGGGGCCAAACTGAAATTGTTAGGTTACTCATTGCCAAAGGTGCCAAGGTTAATCATGTCACTGCAAGCGGCGATTCGCCGTTAGTCTTCGCAGCCTTCAAAGGCCAAACTGAAATCGCCAGGTTACTCATTTCCAAAGGTGCCAATGTTAATATTGTCACCAACAGTGGTGTTACACCTCTGATATTAGCCGCATCACATGGTCATACGGAGGTGGCTCAACTTTTGGTTGCCAGCGGTGCAGATGTTTCTATACGTGATAAAAGTGCGAAAAATGCTCTGGACTGGGCAACTTCGCAAAAACATACGGAAACCTATAATGCGCTTCTTGCTTCGCAGCAGCAGGTAATAACGGCACGAACTTCTGACGGTATCAAAACGATGATCGACAATAATGATATGGAGGCGTTAAGAACCTATCTTGATGAGCACCCTGAGGCGTTATCGTCTATCAAAAATGCAAATGTGCGCTTACGATTCACTGGACCGGCAGAGTTACGTATCATGGATATTGCGCAGATGGTGAAAGGAGGAAATAAGGATGCGCTTATTATTGCGCAAATCAATAGCGCAGGAGGCCCTTATAAGAAGTTTTCTGCCTCAGAAATAAGTGCACTTAAGAAAATGAAAATTTCGGATGAGCTTGTGGCCGCGATGATTGCAGTAACAACAGAATATAGCAAAGAGCAAAAGCGGATAGCGGAGCAGCAGCGTAATCAGGCCAGTCAGGCACCTGCAAAACAGGTGCAGCAAGTGATGCAGCAGCCAGTTCAACAGGTTCAACAAGTTAAACAACAGCAAGCACCTGAATCCAACACTCTTGCAGATTGCGTAAAGCTGGCCGCAGCTCTTAAGGCCTGCGATTATTCCGGTTTGTTCTCGATGCCTTGCAAGGCGGTTGCCAGATCTCAGTTCAGCTGTTCTTCTATGCCGTAGGGGAACTTGATTCTCCCGGAGTTGGAAAAAGTGGTTTTAACCAGTTCGGAAAACTTAAACTAAACGTAATCATAAGGGTTATTATTAACGGAGGCGTGAACAGTGCTCAAAAGCATGACAGGTTATGGTAAAGGGGAAGCAACGACGCCGGTCGGAAATTTTCTGGTTGAAATTCGTTCCGTTAATCACCGCTATGGTGAAGTATCTGTGCGGATGCCACGATCTTTTTATCCGTTTGAAAACGAGGTGAAACGACTGGCTGCTTCAGTTCTGAAACGAGGTAAGATTGATATTTCTGTGCAGTGGGAGGAAACTACGGCTGCACATACAGCCCCGCAATTAGATATGGCTGTTGCTCGCGCCTACTATGACGCCTATTCTCGTTTGGCAAAAGACTTAAATCTGCCGCAG
>CAIRND010000045.1 GCA_903879825.1 uncultured Geobacteraceae bacterium | reverse complement strand
GAGCCGAAACGGAGCAGCGTTTTCAAAAGCGGGGTATTGAATATTGTAAAAGCGGCCAGACGTATGTGAGCCATTTGCACCCCCGGATATAAACCATGTATGTACCGTATCACGTGCAGACGCCCCGGAGTTTAGACGATGTTTCGGCTGAGTGCAAATTGCTTATGCTGCTCAGCTCATTTTATAATTGCGACATCGTTAACAGTTCTAATGTTCTTGACAATAAAACTAACAAAGTTCTATAAGTACTGTAATTGACGCAGGGGTGAAGTATGAGGCTGAGTAATGAAGACCATATGCAGATCAGTGACCTGGCTGAAACGCTGGGCATTACAACCAGGACCATCAGGCTCTATGAAAAGCTTGGCCTGGTGGAACCCTCGAAACGCACTGACGGGCGGGTCAGGTATTATGAAAAAGCGGATGTGCTGCGCTTTAAGTTTGTCTTGAAAGTTAAAGAGCTGGGGCTCTCTCTGGAGGAGATGAAGGAGCTGGCCCAGCTGTATGACCAGGAACACCAGGTCCCCGAAAAAATCATGCCGCGCCTGACCGAACTGCTTGACACCCACCTCAAAAGTATCAAGCAGAAGGTGTCAACCCTGCAATCCCTTGAAAAAGATATTACCGCCTACCGGCAGAGAATCATCGATCAGTTCAAACTGATGAAATAGTTAAACCGTTGTCAGGCACATTACCGCACATTATGACCAGTGGATATGACATGAATAGAATCATCGTAGGTTTGATTAGATGACCGTTATCAGGAAACCCCTTTTATCCTGCCTCACTGTGGCTGTTGCCGCACTCCTCCCATTTATTGCTCCCCACCGCACGGCACATGCGGAAGCATACATAGACACGTCATTAACTGCATTGGCGGATTTTTCTCTTGAAGACCTGATGCAGGTCGAGGTTTATTCCGCCTCAAAACAGGTGGAAACGGTTTTTACTGCGGCCTCCGCCATTTATGTCATCACCGGTGAAGATATCCACAAGTCAGGTGTCACTTCACTGCCAGAGGCGCTCAGGTTGGCGCCGGGTGTGCAAGTGTCAAAAATCGACGGTAACAAATGGGCTATCAGTATCAGAGGTTTTGCGGGGAGATTTGCCAACAAACTGCTGGTGCTGCAAGATGGCAGAACAATATACAATCCGTTGTTTTCAGGCGTGTACTGGAATGCCCAGGAAATAATGCTGGAAGACATTGAGCAGATTGAGGTGATTCGCGGTCCGGCAGCCACACTGTGGGGAGTCAACGCGGTGAACGGGGTGATTAATATAATTACCAAGCATGCCAAAGACACTCAGGGCGGTGTGATAACCGCCTCCGGTGGAACTTCGGAACGGGGTGCTTCGGGCGTACGATACGGTGGTAAAATTGGCGATGCCGGCTATCTGCGCGTCTACGGCAAGTATTTTTATCGGGATGTCCAGGTGCCGGTTGACTCCCCTGCGGTGACGGATGCGTTATGGAATGACTGGCGGGGCGGCTTCCGGAGTGATTGGGCTCTTTCTTCAAAGAACAGCATTACCTTTCAGGGTGACCTTTATGAGAGCCGCGTTGCCAATGCACTCTATGGCGGCGGTAACCTGTTGGGACGCTGGAACAGCACTCTGTCTGAGACATCGACCCTTTCACTGCAACTCTACTATGACCGGACTTCCGTTAAACAGAAGGATCATCCTGAATTACGGGATTATGAGATTCGTGATACTGCCGATGTTGAACTTCAGCAGACCTTTGCCCTTGGTAACAGGCAGCATCTTGTCTGGGGAACCGGATTCCGCCTGACCTCCGACCAGATGAACAGGGACGCGGCGGTAAGTCCCACCTATATTCCAACCAGCAGGACCGATAGTCTCTTTACCCTTTTTCTGCATGACAAGATAACTCTGCTGCCGGAAACGCTGCACCTTATTGTGGGGTCCCGGGCCGAGCACAATGACATGACCGGCTGGGAGATTCAGCCAACCGCCCGGCTGCTCTGGACTCCTCACGAGAAACATACTCTCTGGAGCGCTGTATCGCGTGCCGTGCGCACCCCCTCACGTGCTGAAACCACCATTTCGGCACGGGTGACGGATCCTGACCCCGCTATCGGCCAACCGGAAGTCCGACTGGTTGGGAACTCCACCCTGCCATCAGAAAAAATGATCGCATACGAGGCCGGCTACCGCTATCAGCCAATGCCGGCCCTCTCCTTTGACCTGGCACTCTTTTATAATGACTACAGCTCGCTGGTTGGAGTCGTACAGGGTAATCCCTCAGGGGGTTCGCCACCGACGCTCGTCCCTATAAACGTTGCCTCTACCGCTACTGCAGTCGGTAAAGGGGGCGAGCTGTCTGTTAACTGGAAAGCACTTACCTGGATGGATCTTGCTCTGGCATATTCATATCTGGATATTTCTGTCAGTTCCTCTTCGACGCTGATGTCATCTGACGGTTCTGATTTCAACCGGATTGTTCTGTCTGGAGATACCTCACCCCGACACCAGATGTCTTTTATCTCCTTTCTGACGCTTCCTCACAACATGAAGTGCACCTTCTGGCTGCGCTATGTTGATACGCTGCCTGCCCTCGGCGTTCCTGACTATGTGACTCTCGATACCCGTATCGCCTGGAAGCCGGTTCCGAATCTGGAGTTTTCTCTGGTTGGTCAAAACCTTCTGGCACCAAAACATCAGGAGTTTGGTGCAGACATGTTCGGCAATAGTGCCGGTCAGACCGAGCGTAGTATGTATGGTAAAGTGGCATGGTTGTTCTAAACATACTCATGCTCATACTGCTGGCAATTTCCCCGATTGCCGCCGTGATGATTGTGCCCGGTTCAGCTGCCGCAGCATCACCGCCGGTGACCCGTGCCGCTTCGTACGAGGTCAAAGCCGCCTTCATCTATAACTTCACCAAGTTCGTTACCTGGCCATCAACATCGTTTGTGAACGCTGCAGATCCGATCAAGGTTTGTATTATGGATAACAGTGCACTCAGTGAGGCACTGGAGGCTCTTGCCGGTAAAACCAGTAAAGGCCGCCACATAAAGACCCTTTCGTACCAGAATATTACCGAGGGGGACAGATGCCATCTGATTTTCTTCGGTGAATCTGTTGACACCCCTCTGACAAAAAAGATTTTACTGGCTGTTGGAAAAAGTCCGGTACTTACTGTCGGGGATTCTGCCGCCTTTGTACAGCAGGGTGGCATAATACGATTCATAACCTCTGGTAATAAACTGGCCTTTGAAATAAACCCTGCCACGGCCCGGCGAAGCGGCCTTGAAATCAGCTCAAAGATGCTCAGCCTGGCTAAAATAGTGGGTGAGCTGCCATGAAAAACCTGACCGTTATTATTCGCAACCTGCCGCTCAAGCAGAAGTTGCTCTATTCCTTTATGGTTGCGAGCATCACCTCTCTCGCTCTGGCATGCCTGATCTTCATACTCAACGACTATCTGACCGGCCGGACCCTCTTACTCAACGAGGGGAACGCCCTCGCGGATACCCTTGGCAGCACCAGTACTGCGGCCCTCGCCTTTGAAGATAAAAAAACGGCACACGAAATTCTGCAGGCTCTTAAAGCACATCCCCATATCGATATGGCGGCACTCTACCAAAAAGATGGTACTGACATTGCTGTGTATGTCCGTGAAGGGACAACCGGGCGCCCCTCGCACGTTGACTCAATAAAAAACCGGTTCTTTGATCAAAAGAACATTCACATATCACGTCCCGTTAGTCTTGATAGTGAGTACATCGGCCGAATCTATCTCCGCTATGATCTCTCAGGCCTGGCTTCGAGGCAGATGCGCTTCATCTATCTTGTCCTTTTTGTCCTGGTTCTTGTTTCCTGTTTTACCTACTTGATCGCGTCATTCCTGATGAAATTTATCTCCAAGCCGCTAAAAAATCTGGTTGATGTCGCCCATGCCGTTTCACTCAACCGTGATTACAGTATTCGCGCCGAGTGCTTCAGCCCGGATGAAATCGGTGTCCTGGCAGACAGCGTCAACGACATGCTGGTTCAAATACAGGCGCGTGACATTCAGCTTGTTCAGCAACAGGAGCAGCTTGAGGTGCAGGTTGCCAATCGTACCCACGAACTAAAAACGGCCAATGAACATCTTACCGTTGAAATTGCGGAGCGCAAACTGGCAGAGTTGGCTCTTGATGAATCAAACCGCAGGCTTGAAGCCCTCTCCATTACGGATGCTTTGACCGGAATAGCCAACAGGCGACGTTTTGACGAGGTCCTGTTACAGGAACATGCCCGTCATGCCAGATCGGGTGGCGAATTGTCGCTTGTTATGTTGGATATTGATCACTTCAAGGAGTTCAACGATTGTTACGGGCATGTCAACGGAGATGAGTGTCTGCGGCAGATTGGTCAGGTCATAGCGAGCTCTGTTACCCGGATTGCAGACCTTGCCGCCCGTTATGGTGGTGAAGAATTTATTTGTATCCTGCCGGAAACCGACAGTGAGGGAGCCGTCGCCATTGCCGAAAAAATCCGGCGTGACATCCTGGCCCTTGTCATCCCCCACAAAGGCTCGAAAGTAGCTGGCTACGTGACCGCCAGCTTCGGTGTTATAACAGTGAAATGCTCGGCTGACGGATCGGCAGCGTATGTTGTTGCCCAGGTAGATGAACTGCTCTACCGTGCCAAATTCCATGGTCGCAACCGGGTTGTCTCAATAGATTCAAGCAAAGCGGTTGATACTGCGGTGGAAACTTCGGGCTGAAGTATGCCCGGTTCGCCGCAATCCTGCCATTAACCTAAATTCGGAAGTCCATTACCACAAAAAGGCACAAAAATCACAAAAAACAGCATGTTATGTTGAAAGAATATTTAACCTGTTTGGTGATCTTGTTGTCTGCCATACCTTACTGGTCTTCTTTGTGTTTTTTGCGTTTTTTTGTGGCTAACCGTTTTTTTAAGGATTATTCAGCCATCTGATACGTCCCGTTCAGGCTGTACACATACCGCTCCAAAACCTCCTGATAGCGCCGCTCATCCACGTTCGCCTTACGTACCAGCTTCATGCAGTACTCCATCTGCAACTCAGTGCTGGAAGGTTTGCTGTACAGTTGCAGGGCGAACTTTGACAGATCGCGTACCATAAAGTCGAAAATCTGATCGACAACCTCATCAGCGGTCGCGAGCAGAGCAGCGTTTTCGAGAATCAATTGCCCGTAGACCACCAGAGTAAAAATCTCTCCGACGGTCAGCAGAAAGTCGATGTCTTTCTGTTGGGCCGCGTCCGGCGTCGCTTTAAGCAATAACTGACTGAATGTGGTGATCTGCTCCTTGAAAATCTGCACATTCGGCAGTGTGTAGTGGCCGTACGCCGGGCGATAATCGTGGAACTGAATCTTGCCAAGCCCCTTGGTTGCTCCCTGATGGAAAAGGTAATCATCGTTGACCGGATCGAGGCGCCGCGGTACCGCAGCGTATCCGGCCGGATTAAAGAAATAATTCTGCATGAACTTGACGATCAGCGCGATGTTGACGTGGACCGTTCCCTCCAGCTTGGGGAGCGCCCTGATATCGCGGGCAGCGGTCTCGAAATACATATCCTTCTCAAAGCCCCTGGCGGCAATTACGTCCCAAAGCAGATTGATGACCTCTTCCCCCTGAGTCGTCACCTTCATCTTGACCACCGGGTTGTACAACAGATAGCGCCGGTCCTCTACGGAGGCCGAACGGAGATAATCCGCGGCCCGCAGGGCAAAGAGCTTCATGGCGATAAGGCGGGCATAGGCATCGACAAACATCTGCTTTACATGGGGAAAATCGGTGACATGCATACCGTAGAGACTGCGGCCCGACGCGTGGTTGAGCGCCTCGTAACAGGCGTGGCTGCAGATGCCGATGGAAGCCCAGCCAAGATTGTATTTGCCG
>CAIRND010000044.1 GCA_903879825.1 uncultured Geobacteraceae bacterium | reverse complement strand
GGAAACACGCACGGAGACAAAAACGAGAGCAGGCCGGCAATGAATGCGCCGATATAGGTCACTTCCTGACTGATCATAGCGGTTTCCTACTTCATTAAACCTTCAATAAAGGAGACAGCTTCTGGAGAATCCCAGGCAAAACCACCAATAATCTTTTTAACCAGAACACCCTGCTTATCGATAAGGAAGGATTCAGGCACTCCGGTAACGCCGTATGTTTTTGCAGAGGCGCCACTTACATCAAGATATGTTGGCAACAAAAAACCGGTTTCCTTAAAAAAAGAGTCAATAGTCGGCTTGCCACCCTCATCAATAGATATTGCAACCATCTGGAACGGCTTACCAGCCATAAAGCTATTAAGCTTCATCATAGAGGGGATTTCTTCTCTGCAGGGAGGACACCAGGTTGCCCAGAAGTTTAGTAACACCACTTTGCCTTTAAGATCCGACAGGTTAAGGGTGCTGCCATTGGCCAACGATACGACAGTTACATTTGGAGCGGGACTTTTCTCTTTTGCAACAACACTCATTTTTGGCGAATCTGTTTTGGAACAGGCGACTATGAACATGAACAGGCACGCTAAAAAAAGAAGAAAAATCCGTTGCATGTAACCTCCGGCGAATTATTTACTACGTGTTACCACATATTCGGACAGACTAAGGAGCGCATCACGTACCGGTGATGGCGCAAACTGATCCAGATGCTTTTTGCATCGTTGAATGTATACGTTAGCGGCATCTATAGTAAAAGCTATGCCGCCGTACTGATTAACCAAACTTGAAACAGCCCGAAAGTCATCAAGCGACATTTCGTCCTTCTCAACAACAGCGGCAATCACCGCACGTTCTGAGTCGGTGCACAGACGGAGTGTGTGTATCAGAGGCAGGGTAATTTTGCCTTCTTCGAGATCATGGCCAATACTCTTGCCAAACTCTTCCTCAGTGGCTACATAGTCGAGAATGTCATCCATCAACTGAAAGGCAATACCAAGGTCCATACCGAACTCAGCCAATGCCAATTGTTGGTCAGAGGAAACTTCACCCAGAATAGCTCCCGCTTCACAGGCGGCAGACATAAGAATAGCTGTCTTTGAACGAATAACGTTAACATAACGTTCTTCCGTAAGATCAATATCGCCAGTGCAGAGTAACTGCATGACTTCGCCTTCAGCAATTACAGTTGTTGCATCGGAAAGGACCCGCAGTATATCCAGACTGCCGACTCTGACCATGAGTGAAAATGATTTGGAAAACAAAAAATCACCTACAAGAACCGAAGCTTCATTTCCCCACAGTGTATTGGCAGAAGCCAAACCCCGTCGCAGGGTTGCGCTATCGACAACATCATCGTGCAGCAGAGTGGCGGTATGAATAAATTCAATAACACTTGCCAGCGGCACGGCCTGATCAGCGCAATAGCCACTCAAGCGGGCAGCAAGAAGGAGTAGAGCGGGGCGGATACGCTTGCCGCCACTCGAGAGGACATACTCTCCGACTTTTTGAATAAGAGGGACGTCAGACTGCAGATCTTTACGAAACTGAAGTTCGACCAGCTTTAAATCTTCACCGATTATGTTGAGCGCAGCCTGCATATGATGGCGTCCTTATGGTAAATTCGGGTCATAGTAATGGAATGGCTTCCGGTTTGTCAAAGCTTTTATGGCGCGGATATATACTGTCTTATGGACAAAATGGCGTCATCTTTAGATTGCCAGACGTTCCTCCACGGTATATGGTAGCCTGAACTAACAATAGACAAGCACAAAAGGAATTTAGTATGCGTTTTGAAGAACTCCCGATTCCTGCTCAGGTACTGCGCGGCATTCTTGATGCCGGTTTCAGCGAATGCACTCCTATCCAGGAGCAGACCCTTCCGATAACCCTGACTGGAACAGATATTGCCGGCCAGGCTCAGACCGGCACTGGCAAAACTGCCGCTTTTCTGGTTTCACTGTTCACCCGATTGCTGGCAAACGAGCATCCTGCCGGTAGACCCCGGGCTTTGATTCTGGCACCGACCCGCGAACTGGTTGTACAGATTGAAGCTGACGCCAAACAACTGGGAGCTCACTGCGGCTTTGCAGTTCAGGCTATTTATGGTGGTGTTGATTATATGAAGCAGAAGAATGCGCTTCTGGATGGTGCTGATATTATCGTCGGTACACCGGGACGTTTGATCGACTACCTTAAACAGAAAATCTACAGCTTAAAAGACATCGAAGTTTTAGTAATTGACGAGGCGGATCGCATGTTCGACCTTGGCTTCATAGCAGACCTGCGCTTTATTCTTCGGAAACTGCCACCATTTGAAAAACGTCAGAATCTAATGTTTTCAGCGACTCTCAATCCACGGGTTATGGAACTGGCGTATGAGTTCATGAATTCACCGACCAGAGTTTCAGTGACGCCGGAGAATATGACTGCTGAACGGGTTGAACAGCTCCTGTTTCATTGCTCACGCAAAGAAAAGTTTTCACTTTTGCTCGGACTTCTGCGGCGTGAAGGCATGGAACGCACCATGATTTTTATGAACACGAAACGGGAGGCGGAACATCTCCATAACCTCCTTAACGCCAATGACTTCCCCTGCAAGGTGATTTCTGGTGATGTTGAACAGCGTAAACGCATGAAAATACTTGATAACTTTAAAGATGGCTCCCTCCCGATTCTAATTGCAACCGATGTCGCTTCACGTGGTCTTCATATTGACGGCGTTTCCCATGTTATCAATTACGATCTGCCGCAGGATTGCGAGGATTACGTTCATCGTATCGGTCGTACCGCGCGTGCCGGTGCCGAAGGAAAGGCTATTTCTTTGGCAGATGAGGATGGTGCCTTTTTTCTGGAAGCGATCGAGGAGTATATTAAGGCAAAGATTCCCACAGAATGGGCTGATGATGAGCTTTATGTGCTCAATTATGTACGGACAGCGCGGCCAAAACGGGTCCAGGATTTAAAGCGTGACAAGCCGGGAGGATCTCGCACACCAGACCGGGGTTCGAAGAAGCCTGCGCCTCGTGTGACACCGGCGAAAGCCAAACCGGTCATTGCGAAACCGGCCATAGAATCCGCCGATGGGACGGTTGAAAAGAAAAAAAGAAAACGTATCAGGAAAAAGAAACCGGTTGGAGAAAAACCAACTGAACAGGTTGGGCAGGAATAATCGTTTAAATAAAAAAGGGGGCTCAAAGCCCCCTTTTTTATTTAAACAGCTTTCTTCTTTACTTCAGACAGACGTTATTAACCACATTTAGCGGTGCGCCCGCCAGATACGCGGCCACATTAGCGGTAACAACAGCCATCAAACGCTTCCGGGCGGCAATTGAAGCCCAGGCGATATGTGGAGTAAAGATACAGTTTGGAGCGTACCGTAAAGGTGTGTCCGCACACATCGGTTCGTGGGCAAGCACATCCAGGCCGGCACCCGCTATCCGACCATTGCGCAGCGCCTGCGCCAAATCAGCCTCGTTGACAAGCCCTCCCCGGCCCAGATTCAAAAGAAACGCACTCTGCTTCATTAAACCAAGCATCCGGGCGTTCACAAAACCGGTGTTTTCGGGGGTCTGTGGACAGTTAAGGCTGATAACATCAGCGACAGAAAACAGCTCCTCAAGCGGAACAAAACGTACGGGAACACTTCCAGTATCCAGTGGAATACGCGGTGCGTATGCAATTATATTCATGCCAAAAGCGGCTCCGACTTTCGCCACAGCCTGTCCGATCGTGCCATAACCGATAATTCCCAATGTCAGTCCATCAAGTTCAAGCAACGGAGTCTTCCAATAGGCGTGGTCAGGACAGCTGATCCACTCTCCCGCCTTCACGGAAGCGTCATGCAGGCCGACATGCGTTGTCAGTTCCAGCAGCAAGGCAAAGGTCGTCTGCACAACTGAAGCGGTTGAATACGCCGGAATGTTGGAGACCGGAATACCCCGGCGTGCCGCAGCGGCGACATCGACGTTATTATATCCAGTTGCCAACATTGAGATATATTTGAGTTTCGGCAATCCATCAAGCGTCGCCTCATCAAGTTTGACTTTACTGAGCAGGATTATTTCCGCATCACTGGCACGCTCAAGTTT
>CAIRND010000043.1 GCA_903879825.1 uncultured Geobacteraceae bacterium | reverse complement strand
GCCAAAAAGTAGCCCATTTACACCCTCCGAAGTCAGAGGAATATTGGGTAAGTGGCACAGTGACTCCATTGGTGACAGACACCGTGATTCCGCTCTTCCCTCTCCGGCCAGCTCTTCCAGAGTTTGCAGAGTAACAGCATCTTCAATACGAAAAGGGCCACTTGCTGTGCGTCGTAATTCTTGCAGAGCAGCACCGCATCCCAACTGGCAACCAATATCGTCAGCCAGACTTCGGACATAGGTGCCACGAGAGCAGACAACCCGGATGGCAACGTGTGGCAAGTCAAAGGAAAGAAGCTCAATGGAATATATTTCAACGTCACGCGCTTTACGCTCAACCTCCACTCCCTGGCGTGCCAGTTTATAAAGGGGTTGACCGTTCTGTTTGATGGCGGAATACATGGGGGGTATCTGGCTGATAGCGCCGGTGAAATCAGTAAGGCAGGCGACAAACTGCTCTCGGGTGACAGGTAAAAAGTCTGTTTCTGAAAGAATGGTTCCCGTCATATCGAGCGTATCGGTGGTAACGCCGAGCCGCAGTAATGCTTCATATGTTTTGCTGCCCTCGTCAAGAAAAGGAATGGCTTTTGTGCCATCATTAACCGCTACCGGCAAAACTCCAGTGGCAAAAGGGTCAAGCGTGCCGGTATGCCCAACCTTCCGAGTCCCCAAAATACGGCGAACACGGCTGACAACATCATGAGAAGTGATGCCTGCCGGCTTATCAATAACTACAAAACCGTTCATATCATCACCAGAGACTAAAAGCCTGAACCAAATGTTTTAAAGAGAGTTTTCAACGATAGCATATACCTGCGCTTTAACGTCTTCCAGATTGCCATCTATCGTGCAACCGGCGGCGTTATGATGCCCACCTCCGCCAAGCGCCTGGGAAAAAGCAGCCACGTTGACCTTGCCCTTTGAGCGAAAACCGATCTTCCATTTCAATTGATCGAGCTGTCGGAAAAAGATAGCTACTTCCACCCCGCGAATAGAACGGGGATAATTGACAAATCCATCAGTCAATTCCGCATCAGCACCGCATGCCGAATACATATCGCAGGTAACCGTAACAGAAGCGGCCAGACCATCTTTAAAAACATCCAGTGTCGGCAGGCACATCGACAATAACATAAGACGTTTTTGGGGTTGATTTTCGTAGAGCTGTTCTGCCACATCCCACGCATTAACACCAGACTCTATCATTTCGCCGGCAACAGTAAAGGCTTCACGGTTGGCATTAGAATAGCGAAACGACCCGGTATCAGTGATAATTGCCACGTAGATGCACAGTGCGGTATCACGGTCAAAACAATAACCAAAGTCACGTGCAATACGATATACAAGAACACCTGTTGCTGCGGCCTGAGTATCAATAAGGTTGTGGTCTGCAAATTTTTCGCAGGAAAGATGGTGATCAAGATTGACCGTTGTCGTAACACGGGAGAAGTTGCAGAATTCAGACCCGGCACGCTTCCGTTCACCGATATCGAGTACAAATGAGACATCAAAGTGTTGGTCAGGAATGTGCGATAGTACGGAATGTGCTGCCGGAAGGAACGCATACAAGTCCGGAACCGGATCTTTGTAATGTACGGTTACGTCCTTACCGATCGCGCGGAGAAAAGAAGCAAGAGCCAGAGATGACCCGATTGCATCACCATCCGGCCCTTCATGAGTTGTAATAAGAAAAGTTGAGTTGGAACGAATGACTTCAGTTATCTGTTGAATTGTTTCCGTCATCTGCTGTGTGTATCTCCTTAAGAAGAGATTCTATGCGACTACCGTAATCGAGGGATTTATCATATTTAAAAACAAGCTCAGGCGTATGACGGATCGTGAGTTTCTTACCGATATCTCGGCGAATAAAACCTTTTGCACTGTTCAGTCCAGCTTCAGTTTCTTTTTTAACGGCATCATCACCAATAACAGTAAAATAAATGCGGGCCAGACTGAGATCGTCAGTGACTTCAACACCAGTGATCGTAACAAATCCTATCCGAGGATCATTAAGCCCTCGGGAAAGGATGGAACAAATAATTTCATGAATTGTTTCTGCAACTTTATCTGAACGTTTATGCTGCATAGGATTCCTCAAGGGTGAGAGAAACAGGGTGTAGAGTGCATGGCTTTACTTTCGCTGCTCTCTACACCCTATTCCCTAAAGTTTTGTAGCTATTTTTTCCATCTCAAATGCTTCGATAAGGTCGCCAACTTTGATATCGTTATAGTTTTCAAGTCCAATACCGCACTCATAACCGGAAGCAACTTCTTTCGTATCATCTTTGAAACGACGCAGCGATGACATCTTACCTTCATAGACAACCACATTATCACGCAGCAAGCGTACCTGAGCGTTGCGGATCATTTTGCCGTCGGTAACGTAACAGCCGGCGACATTGCCGAATTTCGGCACACTGAATACGTCCCGGATTTCTACACGGCCAAGGAATTTTTCTTTGAAAGTAGGATCCAGCAGGCCTTCCATGGCTTTTTTAACGTCTTCAACTGCATCATAGATAATGCTGTAAAGGCGGATATCAACACCTTCGCGCTCAGCATGTCCCTGTGCCTTGACTTCTGGTCGAACATTGAATCCAATAATAATGGCGTTCGATGCTGCGGCAAGGTTAACATCTGTTTCGGTAACCGCACCAACGGCAGAGTGAATAACATTAAGGCGAACCGCATCGGTTGACAGCTTACGCAATGAGTCGCTGACCGCCTCGACAGAGCCTTGCACATCACCTTTAACGACAACATTAAGGTCTTTAACTTCGCCGCTCTGAATTCGTTTATAGAGGTCATCCAGTGAAAGTTTGGTATGCTTGGCAAACTCAACTTCACGCTGCTTGATCTGGCGCAAGGTAGCAATTTCTTTAGCCTGTTTTTCATCCTTCATGGCTACGAAAATGTCACCAGCTTCCGGAACACCGGATAATCCAACCAGCTCAACAGGCATTGAGGGACCAGCCTCAGTAACTTTTTCGCCAAGATCATTCTGCATTGCTCTGACACGACCGGAATGAACCCCAACAACACAATAGTCGCCAGTTTTAAGTGTACCTTCCTGTACAAGTACCGTAGCAACAGGACCGCGACCCTTATCAAGTTTACCCTCGACGATGGTACCCTTAGCCAGTTTATTCGGATTAGCCGTGAGTTCCATCAGGTCAGCCTGCAACAGGATCATTTCAAGCAAGCCCTCGAGATTAAGGCGCTGTTTGGCAGAAACTTCAACCATTGTGACATCGCCGCCCCATTCGGAAGAAACAATACCCTGCTCTGTCAACTCCTGCTTAACTTTTTCAGGCTTTGCACCCGTTTTGTCAATTTTGTTAATTGCAACAATGATTGGAACACCGGCAGCTTTAGAGTGGTTAATAGCTTCTTTGGTCTGCGGCATAACACCGTCGTCAGCGGCAACAACAAGCACAACAATGTCGGTAACTTTGGCACCACGAGCACGCATAGCGGTAAAGGCTTCATGTCCGGGAGTATCAAGAAACGTTATCTTACGACCATTTAACTGGACATCATACGCGCCGATATGCTGAGTAATTCCGCCTGCTTCACCAGCGATAACATTTGCTTCACGAATAGCATCAAGTAACGAGGTCTTGCCATGGTCAACGTGACCCATGATTGTTACAACCGGTGGGCGACTTTCAAGTGTTTCTGGTGCATCAACGGTGGATTCAAGTATTTCATCAAGATCGACCGCGACATTCTCAACTTCATAATCGTATTCAGAAGCCAGGATAACTGAAGTATCATAATCGAGCTGGTGATTAATGGTTACCATCATTCCCATTTTCATCAGCGATTTGATAAGGTCATTTGCCTTGATGCCAAGGCGCTTGGCGAGCTCACCAACTGAAATGCTCTCGGATATTTTGATAATTCTCTTAATTGCCTTTGGAACAGTAATTTCTGTTTTCTTTGTATCAGAAACCCGCTCTTTTCCCCCGCGTTTTTTAGAGCCCTTATACGCCGGGTCAAAAGCCCGCTCACGTTTTTCAATAATTTCGTTCTTACGTGGCTGTTCTTTTTTCTTTGCAGGTGGAGCACCCTTCTTGACGCCCTTACCAGCATCACTGTAACCAGGACCCTCTTTTTTTCCGCCGCGACGATTGTCACCACCCGGTAGTGCCGCAGGAGCAAGCTGTACCTGTTTCATACGCGAGCGATCAAGTTCGGTTGTGGGAGCAGATGGCGTCGTAGAGACAGGCCGTTTCTGTTCATAGCCGGCTGTCGGTGGTCTGCGGGTATCAGTCCCCGGAGCAGGTCTTCTCTGATCTGCAGCAGCAGGGACAGGTCTACGCTGTTGTGTGGGATCTTGTGCAGGACGTTGAGGCGCGGTACGAGGAGTAACAGGAGTTTCTCTGGTAACCACACGAGTAGGACGATTTGTTACACCGTGAATTTCCACCATACCAAGGATTCTGGCCTGATTGGGTCCCGCTTTAACTACTTCAACCGGCTTAACGGCCACTGGCTGTGGTTCAGGAACTATTACCGGAACTGTTACTGCGACAGGTGCTGCAACTGCAACGACCTCTTTAGCCTCAACTACAACAGGGGGCGCCGGGGCGGCAGCAATGATGACAGCCTTCGGTTCAACCGGAAGTGAAACAACAGTCGTGGGTAAAGGAATTGTCGGAGTTTGTGGTTGAAAAGTAGGTGGCTGAACAGGCGACGGCTCAACAACAACGGGAACCGGAGTCTCAATCACTTCATCTGCCGGAACAACTTTGGCTCTACGGCGGATAACATTCGAGGCAACCCTGACTTCATTGGTACCGTTATCTTTCGACTGGGGGACTGTCAAGCGTGCAACAACGTCCTCATCGACCTGAGATGTTGCAGTTTTAGCGTCGACACCAATTTCTTTGAGTCTGGTTATCGCTTCCCTGGGCTCAATACCCAATGTTTTTGCCAAACTACCTACACTAATTTTACCCATATCTTTTATACCTCCCCCAGGAAGTTTCTGTATCTGTCAATAGCCTTCACCAGCTGCACAATAAAACCGCCTGATGCTACGGCAATCGCGCTTCTGGGCGCCTTACCTAATATTGCACCAAAATCATCTTTTGTTACAACCACACGATGCGGCACATCACGTGACGACGCAGCATGTATAATTTTCCCACCAATCGCTTCTGATACATCGGTTGCAACGATAACGAGGCCCGGTACTTTTCTGCTTCGCAATGCGTCAAGAACCATTGAACCACCACCGGTTATCAGACCAGCTTTATTAGCTAATCCGATCAAGCCGATAATTCTGGCATGTAACTGATTACGAACATGCTCTATCAGAAGTTCTGCCGGCATAACGGTTACATCATGCTTGAAAGAGCGCTTAAACTGTCGTTGTTCAACTGCACGTGCCAAACACAGACTGCTAATACACGTATATGCACCCCTCCCCGGAAGGCGATTCTCAAGATCAGGCAGAATTTCCATATCCGGTGTCAGGACAAAACGTATTAAAAGGTCTTTGTCTTTACTTGTTCTACAGCCAAGACAACTACGCTGTGGTGCTTCTACATTCCCTTTAAGGGCCATATCAGAATTACTCAGCGACTACGTCAGTAACACAATCGGTGGCAACTGTCGCATCCTGATCCTGCACGACCTCTTCTTCTGCGTCAGTGCCATCAAAAGAAGAAAACTCCTGTGCTTGAGCTTCTGAAACTTTTGATTCACTCTTAATATCAATTCTGCAGCCGGTCAGACGGGCGGCCAGACTGACGTTCTGTCCACGCTTGCCAATTGCAAGTGAGAGTTGATCATCTGCAACGATAATTTCAAGCGCACGCTTTTCCTCATCCACAAATACTTTGGAAACTTGTGCCGGAGAGAGGGCATTACAGGCGAACCGTGCGATGTCTTCAGACCAGGGAATAATATCGATTTTTTCACCGCGCAGCTCTGAGACCACATTCTGAACTCGAGCTCCACGCATACCGACACACGCACCAACCGGATCTACATCACGGTCATTCGATGAAACGGCTATTTTAGCACGGCTGCCGGCATCACGTACGATGGCGTTAATTTCGACTATGCCCTCAGCAATCTCTGGTACTTCGGCTTCGAAAAGTTTTGCAAGCATGCTTGGATGAGTACGGGAAAGCATAATCTGCGGTCCCTTCGTCGTCATGCGAATATCCGTGATAATAGCACGAATGCGATCGCCGGGACGATAAACTTCACGCGGCATCTGCTCCTTAGCTGGCAAAACAGCCTCTGCCCGTCCAAGATCTATGAGCAGCTCTCCCTTTTCAAAACGCCGCACCATGCCAGTGATAACTTCCCAGACTCTATCGCTATATTCGTTATAAATTGTTTCGCGCTCGGCATCACGCACTTTTTGGATAATAACCTGCTTAGCCGTCTGCGCGGCAATTCGGCTGAAACCACTGGCATCCAGTTTTTCACCGAGAGAATCACCAATTTCGGCTTCCGGATCAATTTCATGAGCTTCCTCAAGACATATTTCCTTGTAGGAATCCTCAACCTCTTCGACGACGGTGACAAACTCAAAAAGCTCAACCTCACCAGATTCATGGTTGTAGTGTGCTTCGAGGTCGCGAGTATTACGATATTTTTTATTAGCAGCCGTCAAAACCGCCTGTTCCATAGCCTCCAGAACAACCTGGCGGTCAATCCCCTTCTCTTTTACAAGTTGGTCGATGGCGTGCTTGAGATTAATAATTGTATCCACGTTTGCTTCTCCTTGCGGGAATATATGGGTATTTCAGATCAAAGTTCATATTCGAGATTGGCCTTGGCAACTCGCTCAATCGGTATGGATGCTGTCTGCCCCTCAGTGAGAGAAATCTTAACAACACCACCTACCAGTCCATCCAGTTTCCCAACAAAAGTTTTTCGCTTATTACCACTATCGTCAAGAAAAGGTTCGTAGGTACGAACTTTAATGAGACGACCGACAAAGCGATCATAATCTGCCTGTTTTTTAAGCGGCCGATCAAGCCCCGGAGATGAGACCTCTAAAGAATAATTACAGGCGATTACATCTTCAACATCAAGAATTAGCGACAACTCACGACTGAGTCCAGCGCAGTCGTCAAGCATTACGCCACCTTCTTTATCTATGAACAGACGCAGTACGGCATCACTACCGACCCTTCCGAACTCAATATCAACTAATTCAAGCCCCATTGACTCAAGTATAGGCTGTGCAATAGCGCTGACAACTGTACATGTATCTTGTTTTTGAGTAGCCATAACGTTCCCGATTGGACAAAAAAAAGTGAGCCTTGCGAGCTCACTTACTGAGTGAACATAAATTGTTCCTGTACCTACCATGATGAAGCCGTGATTGCAAGCAAATTATTATATAAACTGTTATTTTATGCAGACTCGCCGCACTTCATAAATATCCGTGAGACCGTGAAGCACCTTGATAATTCCGTCTTGTTTAAGTGTTGTCATGCCATCTTTGGCCGCCTGTTCCCGAACATTGTCCGTATCGGCACGACGCTTGATGAGACTTTTAAGTTCGTCTGTACATTCAAGTACTTCATGAATTCCGAGTCGTCCGCGATAACCGGTATGTCCACATCGATCACACCCTACCGCCCGAAACATGGTAGTCTCCGCCCGTTCTATTCCCGTGGTGGCAAATTTACTCCTGTCATATTCATCAACCAACTCTTCAAATTCGGCTTCAGACGGAACAAAGCTTGTTTTACAGTCTTTACAGAGTCTGCGCGCAAGGCGTTGAGCCAGTATACAGACAAGAGAGTCAGAGAAACTGTACGGGTCAAGTCCCATTTCGAGCAGGCGCGTAACCGTTTCCGGTGCGGAGTTTGTGTGAAGTGTAGAAAAGACCAGGTGTCCGGTCAATGATGCCTCAACCGCGGTACTAGCGGTTTCTTCATCTCGCATCTCTCCTACCATTATGACATCAGGATCAAGACGGAGAAAAGAACGCAAAGCCACAGCGAAGGTAAAGCCAATGCGTGGATTCACCTGTACTTGGCGAAGACCAGCCTGAGTAATTTCTACCGGATCTTCTGCAGTCCATATTTTTCGATTTGTCTGATTTATCTGGGCAAGGCCAGAATGAAGCGTGGTCGTTTTACCTGATCCGGTAGGGCCAACAACAAGTATGAGGCCATGGGGCCGCGCCAACGACTCCTTAAAGACCCGAAGATTACGTTCAGTCAGGCCAAGATCACCAAAACCGATGGGATCGCCACTGGCTAAAACACGAATTACAACGTCTTCAAGACCTCCGACCGTTGGCATCGTTGCAACTCGCAACTCAATATCAAGCGGACCAAATTTTTTAAATTCAATTTTTCCGTCCTGAGGTTTTCTTCGTTCAGCAATATCCAGATCACCCATTATTTTAATACGTGAAGGGAGAGCAAATTTATATTTATAAGGAATTCTTTGATAAATTGAGCACTGACCATCAACCCTGGTGCGGACAATTACATCCTTTTTTCCCGGATACGGTTCTATGTGGATATCAGAAGCTTTGTTCATATAGGCATCATAAATGATCTTATTAACCAGCTTAACAATGACACTATCTTTTTCAGTAACTTTCTTTGTTTCCTCCTCGACCTCCGGTTCATCACCAGCTGATGTTTTGCTCAATAGATCAATAATACTGTCAGGAACGATATCGAGATTAACTTCATCATTCGCAGTTACTGTACTAACGCTATCAATATTATATAGACGCTTGAGAGAGTGTGCGATGCTCGTCTCAGTTGCAATTGCTGAGATTATTTTCAGCCTGATGCTGTCTTCAAGTTCACGAATATCATGGGATTTAAGCGGTTGGGCCATCGCTAACGTAAGCGTATTGCCAATTTTTGAAATGGGGGCTATTCGCTGTTTTTGAGCATAAACGGCACTTATATAGCGGGAAAGTGACAGGTCAATATCCTGAGCATTTATCTGTACATAAGGCATATCATACTGACTGGCAACGGCTTTAGACAGGCTCTCTTCGTCAATATAATTCAACTTCAACAACGCTTTTTCCAGAGATATGTTGTTCTGTTTGGCAAGTTCTCTGGCTTGATATATTTTCTGCGGATCAATAAGACTGCTCTCCAAAAGAATGTCAGTCAGTTTTCGCCGTTTGTTCTTCTGATCAAGCACAAAACCGAGATCACTTTCTTTTATAAACCCAAGCTTACATAACAGTTGGCCAACAGGCTGATCAGGAAAAACCTTCTGTAGATCAAGAGCTTCAAGCAGATGTTCCCGAGTTATCAGCCCTTGTTCTACGAGCAACTCGCCAACTTTTTTCATATTAATATCCAAGCTTGCTCCCTCTTATAAAAAAACGCTCAACCACAATTAAATGGTATGAGCGTTATAGCAGATCAGGCAATAAAGTAAAACGGTTTCACTGGCTATTAATGTTAAATCCACTATCAATAAAAAGATCCCTGACTATACGATCCATAACACGATCCGTCAGAAAAACACCGCCCCCTGGCAACATGTCATCATCAAGCTTAAAACCGGACATCTGCAGTGAATATCCCGCAGATCCCGCCTGTACTAAACGGTGTTGCGCAAAACCACCTTTAATCTTCATTCTTAAAATAATTTTTTCTGATACCTTCCGAAAATCGTCCTGCGCCTCTAAGATAACAACCTTATAACCCTTCGTCTCCAGAATTCGAAAAAGAGTATAATTCATGGGATCACCATCAAAGCTGGTGATAATATAGCGCTGGCCACCACGTTCAAAATAGCGCTCTGCTTTGACCGACAAGGAAATGCCATTATTATCTGATCCAAAAACATCAACGTTGCGATTCCGCTCAGGTGATACGGAGAGTGCTGAAAGGATGGTATCAATCATCTCCGGCTGTTTTGTTGCAGAAACAGAGTGAATGGTGCGCAAATCATGCTTCGCTAAAGGCTTAACTGTTGCAAAAGGCTCATAGAGTGAAAAACCCTCTTTTTTGAGAAACTCACCGAGGAAGATTGGAACAGACGTCCTCCCACTATTTACAAGGACTACATCCTGCTTAATCAGACTTTCCGCTGTTTTTTCAATCTTAAAGTCTGCTTGAACCGTAAGTTTTGGATCTACACCAAATTCCATATTGAAGTTTTCTTCAACAGAATAAAATCCGGCAGCATTTAGAAGAGACGCCATAAAATGTTTCGTTTCGGACGGCGCTTCGGTCACAATTTTCACTGAAGAGTCTTTATTTTCAATTAAAGATTTTACGAGTGGTGGGATTCTACCGTTCTGATCAAGTACAATTCTTCCGCCATCTGCCCTGGTAAAGGTAGGATAACGCTGCGGATCAAGAGTAAGCGAAAATGTAGGCGTCTGAAATGTCAACGGGTTAACGTGTTCAATTTTTAATGGGACGATTTGATTCCACACATTATGTGCTCTGGTTACAATTTCATTTTCCGAAATCTCCGCAGCGGGGGATTCAAGCGTGAAGGTTTGTTGAGGGGCATCGCCTGGGATAGAATTATGCGGTCGGGAAGGCTTGTCTTCCTGAAACAATCTGAGCGTGCCATCAGAAAGACGGCGAACAGGAGGAATAACTATTTTTTGACCAATTTTAATACGTTTAATATCGTAAATATTATTTTCACGCTTTATTTCTTCAATAAACAATTCAGCTTCATTACTGCTTAAACCATAATCACGCATCAGAATTTTAAAAAGATGATCACCAGGCTGTACTGTGTAGACAGCACCTTTAGCAGAAGTTGATGATGATTTTGAGACATGGTCGCGGGAAGATTGTTTTAATTTTGCCTGTTGAGGTTTTTTCGCACTCTTAGTCCCGACCAACGACTGTGGATCCAACTCAAAACGCGGATCCATTGCTGAAAATGCGCTATCCACACAAAGGAAAGTACCGATGTAAAACGTAATAAAATATAGTATGCGGACCTTAAACAAGAGGGGCATTTTTTCTCCGCACAGTCAGGAAATATACAATTAGATCAATTAAATGTCAGCGGGTTATATCTTACACAGTACAAAATGTCAAATAGGTTAGTTTAAAAAAAGGAACTAGTTTATTGATATGACGAGACCTTTTACAGATTCTCTATTTCTGTATATCAGGATATCACCCTTATTCGGAATGATGCCACTCTCAACGTGCACACCCGCTTTTATGGTTCGAGATGTTATCTGGTATTTTGAGCTTCCTACATATTCCAGCAGGACTGATTTTAGTAATGACTCTGGAATAGTCGTGTTATTTACAGCCAGCAACTGAACCGCCTTAATTCGCCCGGATACCCGGTAAAGTCTGAATTCTGCAAGTTTCCCGACGTAGCGTTCCCATCCCGGTTTTTTTGTTGCGAACGTGCTGTCATAACCCTCTTTTGGAATAAATGCTGGTAAGGTCGGTGTCACTGTTGATAACGGCACAACAGATTGTACCGGTTTTTTTTCTAACACTGCAGATGGTACCAGAGTTTTCTTCGCCTCTGGTGATGGCATGAATCGAAGCCACATCGAGCTAATTAACTGGGGTTCTTGACTGGCAATATACCAGCCTCCGGCTGCAATAAGGATTACAGTTAATACAACGACAACTCTACGGCTAAAAAGGTGGGATTTAGACGAAGTATTTTCGGCAATTTTCTGGAACGGATCTTCGGGAAAAGGATCTTCAACAGGGGGTGCTTTCTGATTTATTCTGAATGCAGCGGCCGGTGGCGTAAGAGTCGATTTGACCGGCGTTGGCGGAGCGTTAACAACGGGTTTAACGGAAGGGGATACTATGACTGATTTAGTTTTCTGAGGTCCACTGTTAGAAATCTCTGCCAAACCGGGTGAATCCGCAACTCCCATTGAATGAGGTACGACAACAGCCGTAACGACGCGAGCATCTTCATCGCTGAGAGTACCTGAATCTGCTTCTATAACGGGAGAAATTACTGCTGAATTATCACTGGTTTGAACAACCCGGTTTTTTCCCTCCAAAATAAGTTCTGCGACCTCGTCACTGGCAGAGAGCAAAATGTCAGAATGACACGTTCCGAAGTCATCATCAGGGGGTGGAGATGCGTCAGCGGGTGCAACCACGGAAGATTCATGTTCAGCGGCATGTGGCAGAGAAGCGGGCGTAATAGCGATCTTTGCCCACTGGTCCCCGAGCAGTAATTTAAGTGTATTTTTTATATCTTCTTCAAGTACGTCATTCGGCTGACTTAAATCAATAAGATATTCATACAAACCATTAATAGCGCGAGCATTACCGTTCCCTTTATGGAGCAGAATAAACGTCGGTGCATTTTTCCCAAGGAGCATCTGTATATGACGGGCAACACTCTCGCTGGTAACTCCACCAATCTCGTCCTGAATACAGACCGTCGTCGGGCGTTTTTCAAAGACATCCTTCAAGCCAAGATCGAAGTCAGTAACGATATCGATAATAACTTTGAGAACGGGCTGAAGAACACTTTTGAGGTATTCAACCTTGGGGCTGTCTGAGATAAAAAGCAGATTAAGCATGAATGGCCTTTAAATTTAAGTGAATTTTATGTACACGGACTGCCCGCCATTGTCAACAGATATGGATGACGCATTCGGCAATTACAAACATCCGCAACTAACTATTTTGAAAGGCTCGCGTTAAGATATCCAACTGCTGCTCGCTATGAATATGGTGGGACCCAACGGCCGGACAGGAATCTGCCTGACGGCCAATATATTCGATAGAAACAGACACACAATTAAAATATCTCTCCATATAATACCATCCGCCCATATTTTCCGGTTCTTCCTGAACCCAGTACAATCGGCAGTTACTCCCGCACTGATCAAGAATATTCTGAACGGCTGCAGTATCAAGCGGATATAATTGTTCCATACGGACGATAATTGTGTCGCTTCGTTCGCGCCTTATGCGCTCTTCTTCCAACTCATAATATATTTTCCCGCTACAGAACAGAAGATGCTTTGCGGAAGATAAATCAGCATGATTACATAAACATGTTTGAAAAGTGCCTTCACAAAATTCAGCGACGGTTGAACTGCAGATGGGATGCCGCAGCAGACTTTTCGGAGTAAAGATGATAAGTGGTTTTCGAAAAGAATGCAGCATCTGACGCCTGATCAGATGGAATATTTGCGCCGGTGTTGATGGAGTGGCAACGATAATGTTATCTGACGCACAGAGCTGTAAATAGCGCTCGATGCGGGCGCTGGAATGCTCTGCACCCTGCCCCTCATACCCATGGGGAAGAAGCATAACAAGACCACTGGCGCGATTCCATTTAGTTTCACCATTAGCAATAAATTGATCAATAATAACCTGTGCCCCGTTGGCAAAATCACCAAACTGAGCTTCCCAGAGAGTAAGACAGTTCGGTGTTTCCAAAGAATAGCCGTATTCAAAACCAAGCACACCAAACTCTGAAAGAGGGCTGTTCCATGCCTGAAAGCTGGCATCATCACGAACGACCGCCGTAAGCGGTACATAATTGCGTTCGTCATGACTATCTATCACAACACAATGACGATGATTAAAAGTACCGCGCCGTGAATCCTGCCCAGAAATCCGGACAGAATAGCCCTGGTCCAGAAGAGTTGCATACGCAAGTGTTTCAGCATTGCCCCAATCGATACCACCACCTTTCAAAACCGCCTCAAAACGCTTCTGCATCAGAGCGCCAATTTTCTTATGCGGGGTGAAACCGGAGGGGAGAGTAGCCAAACGCCGTGCAATTGTAACCATTTTTTCTGGTGATACGGCCGTTTCGACAGGTTCATTTGTGTATCTGCCGGTGATGGAACTCCAACGGTCGGAAAAACCGATTGGCTCCACCGTGGGCGTTTTTTGGAATGACGATTCCAATGCTTCGTTAACGCGCTGTTCTACAAGTTCCAACATCTCAGCAGAAATGACAGCCTCTTCTGCCAAAAAAGCGGCATAAATGCGGTTTACTGTTGGGCGAGTTGCAATCTGCTGATACATTTTTGGCTGGGTGAAGGCAGGCTCATCACCTTCATTGTGACCGTGACGACGGTAACATATCAGCTCAATAACGATATCACGACGAAATGTTCGTCGATATTCCATTGCAAGATCAGTAATATGGAGAGCAGCCTCTGGAGCTTCCCCTTGAACATGGAAAATTGGACAGGAAAGCATTTTAGCAATATCCGTCGCATAGCAGGTCGAACGGGAATCTTTCGGAAGGGTCGTGAATCCGATTTGATTATTAAGAACAATATGGATCGTCCCACCAGCGCTATAGCCGTCCAACTGAGACATATTTAGCACCTCCATGACACTACCCTGCCCTGCGAAAGCGGCATCACCATGGATCAGAACCGGAAGTACCCGCCCGGCGCCGTTAGCGCCGTAGCCATCCTGCCTGGCGCGGCATTTTCCCTCTACTACTGCATTAACAGCCTCCAGGTGGCTGGGGTTAGCGGCTATCGTAACGTGTACCTTATGTCCATCCAGATTTATATTGCACGAATGACCTTTGTGATATTTAACATCACCATCCCCCAAAAATCCCAGTTGAATGGTGTCCTTAAATTCTGCAAAAAGGGTCTCGTATGGTTTACGTAAAATATGAGCCAATACGTTTAATCTGCCACGATGTGACATTCCCATCACGACATCAGTGACTCCATTCTCTGGACAACCACAGATAATTCGATCAAGAACCGGTATAAGAATTTCACCACCTTCAAGTGAAAAACGCTTCTGTCCGACAAACCTGCGATGGAGAAACAGCTCGAATAATGCGGCTTGGTGGAGCTTTTCCAAAATCTGCATTTTATCAGGAATAGAGAAGTCGGGATGATTTCTGCATGGCTCCATGCGATCAATCAGCCACTGCCTCTCATCAGGTTCTTCAATATGCATAAATTCAACGCCGGTTTCCCGGCAGTAGGTTTCACGCATGGTTTCCAAGACTTCACGTAAGGTTGCACGCGGTTTTAGAAAGCGGCGACAGGCAAAGGACGTATCAAGGTCGCTATCATCCAGACCAAAAGAAGCCAGTTCGAGCAGAGGATGAGACAACTGGCACGGCGAGAGTGGATCAGTACAGGCGAGAAGATGACCGAGTGAGCGGTAGCGATACAGAAGAGATTGAACTCCTGACAGCTTCAATGCTGCCTGCTCGTCCAAAACGTGATCGTTAACAGGTGCACTTAATCCACACTCGAAACCGGAGAAAAATAACCGCCATTCTTCCGGCACGGAATCAGCTGATCGCTGCCAATTGCGATACAATGCGTCAATATATTCACCCGACATGGCAGCTAAAAAACTTTTATCCATCACGTATTCCCCGTTCTTGCTGAATATTTTTACGGTTTTGACTTCTTCAACAGGTCGCGAACCGACATGCCATCAAGGCTGGCTCGACTGCTGTTCCACCCCTGGCGCACAACTTCCCCGGCAGCTTTAAGAACCGGAGTTGTTAGCTGAAGTACAGAAATACCACGTAGTGCCTCGATAACATCACACACGAAAACTTCAGACGGATCCCGCGCCGGTAGCCAACCGGATTCGCTTCCCGATGTCGCAACAAGATAGCCCAGTTGCTGCAGCTCATCAAAAATAGTTTCAAGTGTTAAGAGCGCGACATTAAGCTGATCAGCAAGATACTGGGCCGAGGGCGGAACAGCACTGTGCTGAAAATGGTGATTCACCTGTACCAGCAGTGCAACAGCAAGCTCTTCGCGTGCTGTAACCGTCAACCGGAGAGCGCTGCTTCCCGGCAAGACACCGTTACGATGTTGGTGGACGCATACAATTTCCAACCCGAAGAGAACAATCAACCAGCTTGTGTAGATCCAGACAAGAAAGACAGGAACAGCCGCCAAAGTGCCATAGATCGCGTTATAGTTTGCAACGCCAACCTGAAAGTGGAAATAGCCCCACTGCGCCAACTGCCAGGCGGTACCTGCAATAACACCACCGGTGACGGCAGACGCAAAACGAATCCTGGTATTAGGAATAAAAATATACAGAAATACCATGGCAATCCAGACACTGAGATACGGCAACAAACGAAATAGCAGCAGGATAGCATCGCCAAGATAGGTATGCTGGATTAACCATTGAAGCATCCACTGACTCTGTAAAGAGGAGGTCATACTGGTTGCAGCAAGCAGCAGAATCGGGCCAACAATAACAACCGACAAGTAATCACTGAAACGACGCTGAAGTGACCGGGTCTCTCGCACTCCCCACACTGCATTAAATGCCTCCTCAATGTTTCCCATCAGAGAGACAACAGTCACGATAAGCATCACAAGGCCAATTGCGCCCATGGATTTCATATTGGTATTATTAACATATGCGACCAATCGGTTTATAGTTTCCTCAGAATCACCGGCAATCTGCTGCAGAAGCGGTTGCAGGGCATTTTGCGCACCAAGTCCTTTAAGCACGGAGAATGCGATAGCCAAAAACGGGACCAGTGACAAAACCGTGGTATATGTGAGCGCTGCCGCGCGCAGTTGTCCCTGATGGATAGTGAAATTGGCCACAATTACATACATAAACTGAAGCATTGAAAACAACCGACCTTTCAGGCCGCGCCATTTCTCAGGTGAATCAGTTTGTAACATGTCAGGGAATTTCTGTGTCTGCATGATTATGCCTCGCCGCATTTCAATTCACTTGGCTCTGACGTTCGTCAGATGGTGATCGTTTCACCCGGTCGCAGTCGTCGCTGTTCATATCTGGATGGAGCTTCAATTGAAGATGAAAGCAGATAAAAGAAAAGAAATATCATGGTTGAAACGCCAATAAAAAGCGGCAGAAGGCGAATAGGGATATCGTTTTTTATTGGCGATAGTACAAAACCGAAGACAGTCACCACAATACCGTAACCACCGATTGCTGCTGCCCAAAACATTCCGAGACGATAAAAGCGGCTTTCCGCCGTTGATGACATTAAGAACAAATCTGACAGCTGTACGTGATAAAAACTAGCCAAGACAATCAATATCATAGCCGCCATAACAAGGCGCATGCCATTTCTGACGGTACGTTTTCGCACACCAGACCTCCATTAATTATTTACACCACGAAACATCGCCAATTCCAACTCGTAAGACCTCAGGTATTGCACCTATCAAGCTGACAACAGAGCTGACATCCGTTGTCAGTATTCCACCATCAATAATAAAATCAAGCTGAGTTCCAAAGGTGTCGGCAATTCTGCGTGGGTCTCCTTCCGGCTCTTCCCCGGAAAGATTAGCACTGGTGGTTATAATCGGGTTGCCCAGAGCGGAAACGAGATCGGAGCAAATTTTGTTATCAGGAATACGGATGCCAACCGTCTTCTGACGGGTCAGAAGCAGATCTGGAACTTCACGTGTTGCTTCAAATACAAAGGTATATGGCCCTGGAAGATATCGTTTTATAATTTTGAAAGCAGAATTACTTACCCGCGCATACTGGGATATTTCTGACAACGATGAGCAGATAACCGAGAAGGGCTTACGACGATCACGCTGTTTCATCTGATAGATTCGTTCAATACTTTTTTTGCAAAATATTGAGCATCCAATACCATAGGTAGTGTCGGTCGGGTACGCGATTACCCGACCGTCCTTAAGGCTTTCAACCACCCGTGAAATCTGGTGAGGTTGTGGAAAGTCGGCGTTAATTTCCAGTATCATGGCAGCAATCCTTACATGGAGATTTCACATTTAAATATTCAATGTTTTCGTCATTTCGAAGCAGCCTTTTCTGACAAGGCTTGTAACTTTTTTGTCACCCAGCACGACAATACGGCAAATTCTTCCAAGGAGAGTGTCTCACCTCGCCTGCGACCATCAATTGAGCACGCTTCCAACAATTCGTTACAATCAATTTGTTTGGCGAATTCAGCAGATTTAAGGCAGTTTATCAGTGTCTTACGCCGCATGGCAAAGGCACTTTTCACAACGCTTCGGAATACGTTTTCGTCTCCGACTTCGGCTCGCGCTTCAGAACGGGGAATAAAGTTTAACACCACAGAATCCACTTTTGGGCTTGGATGAAAAGATCCAGGGTGCACGACGAAAGCCCGACTGATATCAAACCACAGTCCAAGCAGCACGGTTGTCACACCATAGGCCGAACAATCGGGTGGTGCGGCCAAACGGTCACCAACCTCTTTTTGCAGCATAAGCGTCATACGTGCCAACCGATCATGGACATCGTATAATCGAAACAGGACTTCGGTCGAAATATTATAGGGAAGGTTGGCAACAACGTTCCATTTTTGAGGAGTTTGAGAGAGAAGCGCATCCAGATCTACTTTCAACACATCGCCGTCAATGACCGTGACACACGGGTTATCTTTCAACTGATCTTGATGCCAGGCCGCCAACGCGTGGTCGAATTCGATCAGTACTAGCTGCATGGAACGCTCGGCAAGGTGTCCGGTCAGAGCCCCCCGTCCCGGTCCAATTTCGAGCACGGGCTGGTCAGGCTGGATAGCGGCAGCATGTATGATTTTATCGATTACATTGCCATCAACGAGAAAGTTCTGTCCAAGTGATTTTAGGGGGCGACGGGTAGCGCTCATTATAATAGATCCTTTATGCTGTCCATATCCCATGTGGCGGTGACATCCTGCGAAAACGCAGATATCAAACCATGAGAAAGATAATAATCACCAGGCACAGCAAGCATGGCCGCATTGTCGCCACACAGGGACGGATGCGGGATGGAGAGTTCGACTCCCATTTGATTGCACAGTGCCGCCATACGAAGGCGCAAGCCGCTGTTGCAGGCGACACCTCCTGCGACAACAAGGCGGACAGAATCAGTTTGCCTGATGGCAGCTTCAGTTTTTGCTGCGAGGACATGACAGACAGCCTCCTGAAAAGAAGCGCACAGATCGTCTGCTGCCTGGCTTGGAATGGAAACGGGAGTTTTTATTGTCTGCTGCAGCACCGCCGTCTTTAAACCACTGAAACTAAAGTTGAGCGTACCGTCACGCAGCAGCGGCCTCGGCAAACGAATCGCAGCAGGATCACCGTTCTGAGCCATCCGGTCAATCAACACTCCGCCGGGATATTGCATCCCCATTATTTTGGCGCACTTGTCATATGCCTCACCGGCAGCATCATCGATGGTTCTGCCAAGAGTGGTATAGCGACCAAAACCTTCGACAAGATATAGATGAGTGTGCCCACCGGAGACAACCAGAGCCAGAAAAGGAAAAGCCACTTCCCGCTCCAGATAGGGTGCAAACAGATGACCTTCAATATGATGTACGCCAACAAAAGGTATTTTTCGTGCGGCAGCAATGGCTTTTGCGGCTGAAAAACCGACAAGAAGTGCCCCTGATAAACCGGGACCACGGGTAACAGCTACTCCTTCAAGATCTTCCATGCCGATACCAGCATCATGAAGCGCCTGGCTGATAACCGGCGCAATTGATTGAAGATGGGCGCGCGACGCAATTTCCGGGACAACGCCACCATATGCAGCATGAATAGCAATCTGGGAAGAGATAACAGAGGAAAGGATTTCACGGCCATCTTTTACAACTGCAGCGGCCGTTTCATCACATGATGTTTCAATGGCGAGTACAATCATTCTATCACAGTGCCTTACCACGGAGACACGGAGGCACGGAGAACAACAGAGTCAAAATGGGTTTTCCTCCGTATCTCCGTACCTCCGCGGTGGTTTGTTTATTTTACAATAAATTTGCAGCCAGTTCAGCCAGTTCCGATCGTTCACCCTTCGTTAGGGTAACATGTGCGGCAATTCGTTCCCCCTTGAATTTTTCAACGAGGTAGGTCAGGCCGTTACTGGATGAATCGACATAAGGATTATCAATCTGGTACGGGTCACCGGTTAATACGATCTTGGTTCCTTCACCGACTCTGGTCACAATAGTTTTGATTTCGTGTGGAGTCAGGTTCTGGGCCTCATCAACGATCAGGTACTGATTCGGGATCGAACGACCTCGAATATAGGTCAGTGGTTCGATATCGAGAAGTCCCATTGCCATCAATTCTTTATAACCTTTACTGTGTCGTTTTTCAGACTCGTGTCCGGAGATGAGCAACTCAACATTGTCAAAGATTGGCTGCATCCACGGGGTCAATTTTTCTTCAATGTCGCCTGGCAGGAAACCAAGGTCTTTACCCATAGGAAAAACCGGACGCGAAACGAGTAAACGATTATAGATATTTTCTTCGGCTGTTTTATGAAGACCGGCAGCAATAGCCAGCAGCGTCTTGCCGGTACCTGCCTTGCCTACCAGCGTCACCAGCTTAATTGAATCATCCATCAGCACATCAAGGGCAAACGACTGCTCTCTGTTGCGCGGAAAAAGACTCCATATTCCCTCTTTAGGCACCTTGCGCACGGGGACAATACGGGCATTGTCGGGATCGTGGCGACAGATAGCCGAATGATTCGGATTTAAACTGTCGATGATGGTAATAAATTCGTTCGGGCCAAGTCCGGTCGGTGCCGCTAGCCATCCCTGACCATAGAAGGTATCAACAGCATCAGCAGACATCTCAATTGTTCGGGTTCCTGAATACAAATCCTGAATATCGACCTTGTCCGACTCGTAATCTTCGGCTGTCAGTCCGATAGCATCAGCCTTAATCCGCAGATTGGAATCTTTGGTCACAAAAATAGTTACCATATCAGGGTAGCGATCGCGAACATCCTGAGCTACAGCAATTATCCGGTTATCGCCATTATCCACCCGCAGATCAACCGGCAGATTATTGAAATATTTTTCGGTAAACATTTCAATCCGCAGTGTCCCGCCACCGGGCATGGTTACGCCGGATGCCAGGGAACCTTTCTCACGCATTGAATCAAGAATCCTTGAAACCATCCGGGCATTTCGGCCTGTTTCATTCATATCTTTCTTGAAACGGTCTACCTCTTCAATAACGGTAATCGGGATAATAATGTTGTTGTCCTGAAACTTGAACAGTGATTGAGGATCGTGAAGCAATACGTTTGTATCGAGAATGAAGTTTTTCATAGTTCCCTCTTCTGGATGTTCAGGATAACGGCAGGGCGCCGGACATACTATCTACTTTCTCATACGTTACTGCAATTATTACGTTCTTCGAATTTTATTGATACATTGTGCAACTGCGTCAGAAAAGAAAGCAATATCTCTACTCGTCGTAAACCAACCGGGACTCAGACGCAGCGTGCCCCCCGGTAATGTGCCCAGTGTGCGATGAGCCAGAGGGGCGCAATGCAACCCGGATCGAACGGCAATATCAAAACCATGATCAAGTTCTGCAGCTAGTTGCGCAGCATCAACACCCTGGGCACTAAAAGACAGTACCGAACAGCGCTTCTCTGAAACCGCCGGACCATAGATGGTCACCCCGGCAATGTTTTGCAGCGCGTGTTCCGCCTGTAAAAGAAGAGCGTTTTCATGCTGATGGATGGCTGAAAGACCCAACTCGCAAATATACTCAACACCAGCATGTAAGCCGGCAATACCGGCTATGTTATGAGTTCCGGCTTCAAAACCGTCAGGAAGCGTATGCGGCTGATCTTCAGCAGTGGAATTGGTGCCGGTCCCACCCTGAACAACAGACTGCAGCGGTACATGTGGTGCCACGTATAACAAACCGGTTCCACTCGGCCCTAGTAATCCCTTATGACCAGGAACCGCCAACAGATCAATTCCCATGCATCCAACATCAACCGGCAGGTGCCCAGCGGACTGTGCCGCATCAACCAGAAACAGTGCACCAACATCGTGACAAAGTTCGGACAACTGCTGTATCGGCTGTATAGCACCGCATACATTGGATACGTGACTGACAGCGATCATGCGCGTATTACTCTGCACGGCACGGCGAACATTGTCAGTGGAAATGATACCGTCAGGACCAGCGGGAACTATCGTCAGTTCGACACCCTTTTTTCGCAGAGCATACAGCGGGCGCAACAGTGAGTTATGTTCCATTGAAGTCGTAATAACGTGATCACCGGCGCCCAAAGTGCCTTGCAGGGCCAGATTAAGCGCTCCGGTGGCATTCTGCGTAAAGATAATTCTCGCCGAATCCGTAATTGAAAAGAAACTGGCGACCGCCTCACGTGCCTGAAAAAGAATACGCCCCGCCTCCAGGGATTGTCGATATCCGCCGCGACCGGGTGAAGCTCCCACATCACGCATAGCATGAAGAACGGCTTCATACACTTTTTCAGGTTTGGGAAATGATGTGGCAGCATTATCTAAGTACATAAAGTTCCTTGGTTACGGCATCAACGGGGGCTTTTCG
Source organism: uncultured Geobacteraceae bacterium (assembly GCA_903879825.1). GTDB lineage: Bacteria > Desulfobacterota > Desulfuromonadia > Geobacterales > Pseudopelobacteraceae > JACRCG01. Next base: position 8,515 of record CAIRND010000043.1, on the reverse strand, counting down.
CGTAACCAGGGAAAAACATCTGCACCACCACTGTTTTTATCACGGTTAGCACCAGATATTTTTTGCTCAATCAGCACCGGATCTACCGTTCCCCACCAGTTTAGCCGGGCGGATACAGCCTCATGCCCGGCGTTATACAGATTATAACCACCATTAGAACTGAATCCATTATTAAGAAGAAGCGCGCCACCATCTTCCGTACGCAGCGCATCCTGCAGATTTTCTAAAAACAGGCACCGCTGAATTTTTATTTGAGCGCCAATGAGATGCAGTGCTGTCAATCTGTTTTTATGAAAGCGAGACTGTACCATCTGCCCTTCTCCACCCTTGATTCGGGCCCCCAAACCGTTACCGGAGAATTCCCCACCAGTAATCTTGATCCGGCAGTCCTCTGCTTCAAGTCCAATGTTCACATTGTTCGCAATCTTCAGCGACGTCAGAACAACAGCAGATTTTTTCAGCACAAAACCACTCTGGCAGGAGGTAACAGCCGTATCCCTGCCATCAAATTCACTGTTATAAATTTCAATGCCGGTTTCCGCCTCTGAAACCAAGCCGCCAGTAATCTGAACAACCCCGTCATGAGAAAGCAGAGCTGTCCGCGCCTTGACGATCGAAACGTCCTTCAGAGCGACGGTCGAAGAACGAACATCGATCCCGGTTTCAGCGTACTCAATGCGACACTGCTCAAGCAGATTTCGTTTTTCTGTCGAAAGAAAAACGACTCCCCCCCATGATCCACGCACCGGTGTGGTCCGACCAGACGACAGTATAATGGGCTGTTCCGGAGTACCGACTGCCTGAATACGACCCTGAACAATTAGGCTTGGAAGTTGCTGTGCAGCCGTTGCTGCAAAACGTATAATTGTCCCCGGTTCAATCCGTAATGTAGCGTGGGGAGCAACCACCACGTACCCGTTAACAAGTACAGATCCACGCCAGGTGGCATCTTCACTCAACACCGCCCCGTCATATACAACCGTGGCCTGCTCAGCAGCCAGCGAAGTTGTCGTTATGCAGAATAAAAAACAGATGGCAAATAATATTCTCAAGCAGTACTCCTCATAAATCCGCTGAAAGCATTAGCATGATTCGCGTTAACTGTAAATTCAATGTTATTTTTGTGGACCGATGGAGATGAATAAAGATGAGATATTGTCCTTTTTGAGTCCTTTCAAGGTGTTATATTTTCTCTTAAAAAATTTATTGACAGCACATACATGTTGTGGTTTATATCAGCTTCTTCCACAAAATATTGTGGTTTATGGCGTACAGCCATTCCACTTTCAACTCATGTAAAATCATCAGTTTACAAACAAAATAAGGAGTTCCGTCATGAAAAAAAGTACCACAACAGACACTATCCCCGCACTGACTAAAAATGCTGCCACCGTATTGGAAAAACGTTATTTACGCCGGGATGAAAACGGCAAAGTTCTTGAAACACCGGCTGACATGTTTCGTCGAGTCGCCGATACAATTGCCGCAGCAGATAAAAAGTTTGATAAAAAAGCTGATGTCAAAAATCTGTCCGACACCTTTTATAGCATGATGACTAACTTTGAATTTCTTCCTAACTCACCTACCCTGATGAATGCCGGACGCCCCTTAGGCCAACTTTCAGCCTGTTTTGTTCTGCCGATCGGCGATTCCATGGAAGAAATATTCGACGCCGTCAAATACACCGCCCTGATTCACAAATCTGGTGGTGGTACCGGATTTTCGTTTTCTCGTCTCAGACCTGCCAACGATGTTGTCAGCACTACTACCGGTATATCAAGCGGCCCACTCTCTTTTATGCGCGTATTTGATGTTGCGACGGAGACCATTAAACAGGGTGGCACCAGACGCGGCGCAAACATGGCTATTTTGCGGGTTGATCACCCCAACGTGATGGATTTCATCATGTGCAAGGCAGATCAAAAACAGCTTAACAACTTCAATATTTCAGTCGGTTTGACCGAAAAGTTCATGCAGGCTGTTGAACGTGATGAAGAGTACAACCTTATAAATCCTCGCGATAAAAAAATATGCGGTAGCCTCAACGCCCGCAAAGTGTTTCAACGCATTGTCAAGCAGGCGTGGGAAAATGGCGAGCCAGGAATAGTTTTTCTCGACCGCTTGAATCGTGATAACCCGACACCGTTGATTGGTGAGTTTGAATCAACCAACCCCTGCGGCGAGCAGCCTCTATTGCCCTATGAATCCTGCAATCTTGGCTCTATCAACCTGGGAAACTTTATCACTGATGGCGCGGTAGACTGGAAAAAACTGCGTGAAACTATTCACAATGCAGTTCACTTTTTGGATAATGTCATTGAGGCCAATAACTATCCACTTCAGCAAATTCATGACATGACTCATGCAAACAGGAAAATTGGCTTGGGAGTTATGGGCTGGGCCGATCTACTTATTCTATTGGGGATTCCTTACTGTTCTGATGAAGCGGTAAAACTTGGCAAGAAAGTGATGAAATTCATCAATGACGAGGGGCACCTGGCTTCCCAGGAACTTGGCAAAAATCGCGGCTCGTTCCCAAATTTCAAAGGTTCCATTTTTGATAAAAAAGGAGCACCTCCGCAGAGAAATGCAACGGTGACGACAATCGCACCAACAGGAACTATTTCAATAATTGCAAACGCATCTTCTGGCGTTGAACCTCTCTTTGCGGTTTCTTACATCCGCACAGTTATGGACAAGAACGTTCTCGTTGAGGTAAATCCAATTTTCGAACGAATTGCAAAAGAGCGTGGGTTCCACTCTGAAGGGCTCATGCAAAAAATTGCCGAGCATGGCACCGTTCAGGACATTGCCGAAATCCCTGCAGATATCCGTAATGTGTTTGTCACTTCACACGAAATAACACCTGAATACCATATCCAGATGCAATCTGCCTTCCAGCTCTACACAGACAATGCTGTTTCAAAAACAGTGAATTTTTTAAATTCTGCGACTATCGAAGACGTTGAAAAAGTTTACATGCTCGCCTACGAAACAGGCTGCAAGGGCGTCACTATTTATCGTGACGGCTCGAGAGATGAGCAAGTACTCTCAACCGGTAAAAAGGAAGAACAAATTACTGTTGTCGCCGCCACACCGGTGGAAGATGACAAGAAGGCTGTCAAACGGGAGCGTCCGAAAGCGCTTAAAGGAAGTACGCACCAGATGCAGACCGGGTGCGGCCCGCTTTATATTACTATCAACGAAGACAAAAACGGCTTGTTTGAGCTTTTCACTACCATGGGCAAGGCTGGCGGATGTGCCGCATCTCAAAGTGAGGCTATTGGCCGCATGGTATCACTTGCATGGCGAAGCGGCGTTCAGGCCCGCCAGGTAGTTAAACAGCTTCAGGGGATCTCATGCCACTGCCCATCAGGCTTTGGTGACAATCGCGTACTTTCATGTGCCGATGCAGTTGCAAAAGCAATTCAGAATCATCTGATTGATAGCGGTTATGACATTGAAAACCAGACGGTTCGCCACGAACGCGGTGCCTGTCCGGAATGCGGTGGTATTGTCGAGCATGAAGGTGGCTGTTCCGTCTGTCATGTATGTGGCTATTCTGAATGTGCCTGATAGTTTTTTTACCGTTTCCATATAAGCGGCTTGACAAGCCGCCTCATTCTGTGGCATAAACCACAAGTTAATTTGAACTGCACACCATGGGGTTGTAGCTCAGTTGGTTAGAGTGCCAGCCTGTCACGCTGGAAGTCGCGGGTTCGAGCCCCGTCAACCCCGCCATTATACGAAAAAAGGTGTCCTGAAAAGGGCACCTTTTTTCAATTTAATGTTGCTGCATATGTTCATCCTTCCATCTTTAGTCTTTTAATCTTTTCAACAAGAGTTGTCCGGTTTATTCCCAAAAGAGCAGCTGCCCTCGCCTTCACTCCGCCCACGGATTCCAACGCCTGTGAAATCAGTTTCCTTTCAACTTGCGAGATTACTGTAACGAGATCTACACCATCATTCGACAACGGCACAGAAAGAGTATCTCCGACCGACCGTTCATCAATTATTTTGGCGGGAACATCATCCAAAGTCAGAACAGTGGCATCGGTTAATACAATCATCCTTTCAATCATGTTCTCAAGCTCTCGTACATTGCCTGGCCAGGAATACCGTTCTAAGGCCTCAAGTGCCTGTTTACTAATGGCGCATGGAGTACGTCCCATCAACCGGCACTGTTTTTCCAGGAAAAACGCTATCAAGTAAACAATGTCCTGCTGACGATCACGCAACGGGGGGAGATGAAGCGGAATTACGTTCAAACGATAGTAAAGGTCTTCTCTAAACACGCCCCGTTTCACCATATTTTCAAGATCTGAGTTGGTTGCGGAAATTACCCGTACATGCAGTTTAACAGTCTTGTTAGAACCGACCCTCTCTACTTCATGTTCCTGCAGAACCCGCAACAACTTTCCCTGCAAATGGAGTGGCAACGTACCAATTTCATCAAGAAAAATAGTACCGTGATTGGCCGCCTCGAACTTGCCTGCTTTATCCTTGATAGCTCCGGTAAAAGCACCCCGAACGTGACCGAAAAGTTCGCTTTCAAGTAATGCTTCAGGAATAGCGCTACAGTTTACTGCAATAAAAGGTCGCTCCCTGCGTATACCATTATAGTGCAGCGCCTTGGCGACAAGCTCTTTTCCGGTTCCCGATTCACCACTGATAAGCACGGCTGAGTCCGTTTTAACAATACGGTTCATGCGCTCAAATACCAGGCTCATCGCCGGAGAACTGCCTATAATATTATTAAACTCAAAACGCCCCTGAAGCTGACGACGAAGATACCTATTTTCAGACATCAGTTTTTGTTTTTCCAAAGCCTTTAACACAACTATTTTCAGCTCATCAAAATCAATCGGCTTGGTAATATAATCAAAAGCCCCCTCCTTCATGGCCCGAACAGCAGTTTGAGCGGAAGCGTGCCCTGTTACGACGATTACTTCAGTGGTAGGAGCAATTTTTCGAACATTTTGCAGGATATCAAGACCACTACTATCAGGCAGAATCAGATCAGATACAATAACATGATATTGCACTCGATCAATCAGCGCCAGCGCACTCTCTCCAGTCGCTGCTGACGTAACGTCATAGCCAACCGAGCGCAACAACGTCGATAAAACTTCACGGCCCGAGTCATCATCGTCAATCACCAGTACTTTAATTATATCGTCCATTTAATACCTCAAACGATCAATTGCTCTGTTACACTTTTAATGGATTCCTGCAACACGTTCAAAAGAATATCCAGCTCGTTTATTGATATAACCAGAGGGGGAAAAATTACGATGGTATTTCCCAGGGGCCGTGAAAAAACCCCATGTTTACGCGCTTCAAGACAGACTTTGATGCCGATACGATCTTCCCACGGGTATGGAGTGCCGGACTCTTTGTTTTCTACCAATTCTATGCCCGCCGCCAGTCCACAGTGGCGAATATCTCCGACGTGCGGCATTGAGGCGAAATCATCAAGACGATGGCCCAAATGGGCAATCTTGGGCTGCAGGGCAGTCAGCAGATCATCCTGTTGAAACAGCTGGAGGCTTTTAAGGGCAACAGCGCAGGCCAAAGGGTTTCCTGTAAACGTATGACCATGAAAAAATGTTTTCAGTTCTGCATATGATCCTAAAAATGCCGAGTAAACTTTTTCGATCGTCACTGTGGCCGCCAATGGAAGATAGCCAGCAGCAATGCCCTTTGATATGGCCATTATGTCAGGTACGATATCTTCATGCTGGCAGGCAAACATCGCACCGGTTCGGCCAAAACCGGTAGCAACTTCATCAGCAATCATCAATATGTCGTATTGATCGCATAGCTCTCGAATCCGCCTCAAAAAACCTGCCGGCTGCACGATCATCCCGCCGGCACCCTGAACAAGCGGCTCGATCACCAACCCGGCAACCAGACCGGCATTATGCTTCATCAGCTCTTCTACCGCATCTACACACGCCATATTGCAGGTAAGCTTGCTGCAGCCAAGCTCGCAACGATAGCAGTAAGGAGCCGGAGCCATCAGCGTTTCAAACATGAGCGGCTTGAATGTCGTGTGGTATATGTCGATTCCCCCGACACTCACCGCACCGAGAGTATCACCATGATACGCATGCCTGAATGTTATAAATTTGCTTCGTTCCGGTTGCCCTAAATGAACCTGATATTGATAGGCCATCTTTACCGCTACTTCCATAGCAGTAGATCCGTTATCAGAATAGAAAAAGCGATCCAACCCGGGGGGAGTTATTTCTGCAAGTCGGGCAGCAAGAATAATGCTCTGTTCACTGCCCAGGCCAAGAAGTGTTGAGTGTTCCAGGCGATCTACCTGCTCTTTTAAGGCATCATTCAACTCACGGCGGCAGTGACCATGCACATTCGTCCACATGGAGGCTACGCCATCCAAATAGCGGTTCCCCTCCGTATCAATCAGCCAGCACCCCTCCCCTTTTTCAATAATAATCTGTTCATCCCGATCCCACTCTTGCATCTGGGTAAAAGGATGCCAAACGTGTCGTTTATCCCACTGACGCAATTGTTCGGTAGATATGGAGTTCGTTCCCGGCATACGCTTCCTCCCCTCCTACATAAGTTATTTTCACAGCCATAAAAAAGACCCGCCGGAACTTGTCCAGAGGGTCTCATTACTACAGGAGAACTGATAATCACACAAGCCTGTCAGTGTAGAGAGGAAAAATTTTCATCATACAATTAACCTGACTCTTTATAGCTGCCAATTTTTCATCATTGCCGATATGTGCCACCGCATCGGCTATGTAGGAGGCAACCTGATCCATATCTGCCTCTTTCAGCCCGTGAGACGTACATGCCGGAGTTCCGACGCGGATCCCGGATGTGACAAACGGAGAGCGGGTTTCAAATGGTACGGTATTCTTGTTAACCGTAATGCCCGCCTTATCCAGAGCCTCTTCAGCAGCTTTGCCGGTTATTTCTGTTCCAGAGAAGTTAATCAGCATGAGGTGGTTGTCGGTGCCGCCGCTTGTCAGCTTGAAGCCCCGTTTTATGAGCGCTTCTGCAAGGGCCTTGGCATTTGTAACAATCTGCTGCTGATATGCTTTAAACTCAGGCTGCAGTGCTTCTTTGAACGCAACGGCCTTGGCAGCGATGACATGCATAAGCGGGCCACCCTGAATACCAGGGAAGATCTGGGAATTAATTGCCTTGGCAAATTCCTCTCGACAGAGAATCATACCTCCACGAGGACCACGCAGCGTTTTGTGGGTAGTCGTCGTCACAAACTCGGCATAGGGAACCGGACTCGGATGGACACCGGCGGCAACCAGACCGGCGATGTGAGCCATATCAACCATGACTTTCGCCCCAACTTTATCGGCTATCGCACGGAATGCAGGAAAATCGAGGGTGCGTGGGTAGGCACTGGCACCGACAACGATCATTGTTGGTTTATGCTCTGTAGCAAGACGTTCAACCTCAGCGTAATCGATAGTTTCAGTTTCAGGTGATACACCATAGGGAACAACATTGTAAAAACGACCTGAAAAGTTAACCGGACTGCCATGGGTAAGGTGTCCGCCATGCGAGAGGTTCATTCCAAGAATGGTGTCGCCCGGTTTGCACGCGGCAAAATACACCGCCATATTGGCCTGGGAGCCTGAATGCGGCTGTACGTTGGCATGCTCTGCACCAAAAAGCTCCTTAGCCCGGTCAATGGCAAGTTGTTCTACAACGTCAACGTGCTCGCATCCACCATAATAACGTTTTCCAGGGTAGCCTTCGGCATACTTATTAGTCATGACCGAACCCTGGGCCTCCAAAACCGCTTCCGAAACAAAGTTTTCGGATGCAATCAGTTCCAGATTATATTCCTGCCGCTCCGTCTCAAGGCGAATGGCATCAGCTATTTGGGGATCGAAAGTAGAAAGGACAGACATGGGTTCTCCTTATTAATTTTCTTTTCTTATATGACAGGCTTCAAACAACAAACGGGACTCATGCCGTGGCAGGTCCCGCCTGTGGGTATTAAGACAATGCAAATATTTTTACAATTTGGAGTATTTTTTTTCAAGTGCGGTTATTTTATCTAACCGTGATTGATGACGCCCACCTTCAAAAGTACCGTCAAGCCAGGCACCAACAAGTTCACAGGCTTTCTGTTCATCAAGTACGCGGCCTCCAAGCACCAGAACATTGGCATTATTATGTTCTTTGGCCATACGGGCCATAAATGCATCCGTCACCAAGGCAGCGCGTATTCCCGGAATTTTATTGGCAGCAATCGACATTCCTATTCCGGTTCCGCAAATCAGGATACCCAATTCCGCATCGCCATTCACGACAGCCTCAGCAACTTTCTCGCCGAAGTCGGGATAATCTACTGAAGCATCACTATCGGTACCAGCATCGATAAGTTGACAACCTCTCCGGTTCAGATAACTTTTGAGGGCAGTTTTGAGGTATAATCCACCATGGTCGCTTCCTACGATGATCATTATGTATTCCCCCTACAGCTTCTTGAACAGAAGAGTCGCATTCG
>CAIRND010000042.1 GCA_903879825.1 uncultured Geobacteraceae bacterium | reverse complement strand
GTCGCCTGAAGTGAAAACCATTTATCAACGACCAGACGATCACCCTGCCAGCGGCGGTAAAAATCGGCCAGAGCTTCAAGTCGCTCCGGACAATCGCGTGAAGCGAGCGGTGCCAGCGCACCAATTGAATCGGTCATATTATCGGCCCTGCGGTACTGTTCGAGACAGGCATCTATTTCGATTTGCCCGCCGGCACTGAGAAAAAAGGCCAGACAGAGATTGGCCAAACGCCGGTCGCCCGAGCGACGATCATCGGGAGCATAGGATTTTTCACTGTGGCACTGTGCACGTACCGCCAACAAATCATCCCTGCACTGTGTGGCAAGTGTCCGGATTACAAACTGGCGCGCCCCGTGGATCGCACCCGGATCAACCACCTGTACCAATTCGGCAAGATATTTTTCCGAAGGCAGAGTCAACGATTCAGCCAAAAAGGCACGATCCGGATGTCCGCTTGTCAATGTCTTCCGAAAAGATTCCGCAAAAGCGGGATTTAAAACCAGTTCAACACCGCGCTGCAGATCAGATACCAAGCCGAGGATAACCTGCGCCGCCATCTGCTGTCCCGCCTCCCAGCGACAAAACGGATCAGGTTCATGAGTCATCAGCACTGCCAACTGTTCATGTCGATAGGGATACGTCAGCTTTACCGGCGCCGAGAAACCGCGCAGCAGCGCCGGAACAGGCTCCTCGTGCAGATTAGCAAAACAGAATGACTCTTCGGCCGAGTGCAGATGCAGGACGCGCGAGGTTGCAGCAGTGGCAGACTCTCCGACTAACATCAGCGGGAACTGTTCGCCGTTCGAGCCAAGTAAACCGACATTCAACGGGATATGCAGCGCACTTTTATCCGGCTGGCCAGGCGTTGAGGGACAGCTCTGACTCACCGTCAGGGTAAATGTTTTATCGTCCGCGTTGTAGCTACCACAGGCGCTTAACTGCGGGGTACCGGCCTGACTGTACCACAGGGAAAACTGCTGGAGGTCAATCGCACCCGCTTCAGCCATGGTCGCCACAAAATCATCAACCGTTACCGCCTGCCCGTCGAAGCGGTCAAAATAGAGATCCATACCACGACGGAATTGTTCCGCCCCGAGCATTGCATGCTGCATCCGGACAAGTTCGGCCCCTTTATTATAAACGGTCGCCGTATAAAAATTATTTATCTCCATGTACGAATCAGGCCGCACTGGATGGGCCATAGGGCCACCATCCTCGGGAAATTGGGAAGTGCGCAGATTGCGGACGTCTTCAATACGCTTCACTCCACGCGACTGCATGTCGGCCGAAAATTCCTGATCACGAAAAACGGTCAACCCTTCTTTCAGCGAGAGCTGAAACCAGTCGCGGCAGGTCACTCGATTGCCGCTCCAATTATGGAAGTATTCATGGGCTATCACCTCTTCAATGGCGTGGTAATCATCATCAGTGGCAGTTTCCGGGCTGGCAAGAACGTAACAGGAGTTAAAAACATTAAGCCCCTTGTTTTCCATCGCCCCCATATTAAAATCATCCACCGCCACGATCATATAACGATCAAGATCATACTCCCTGCCAAAGACCTCTTCGTCCCAGCGCATCGCTTTTTTAAGTGAACGCATGGCATGGTCGCATTTACTGCTGTTCTGCTGGTGAACATAGATATGTAATGCAACTTCACGACCGGAGCAGGTTGTAAAGGTATCTTCAATGCAGACCAGATCTCCCGCGACCAGGGCGAACAGATAGCTCGGCTTTTTAAACGGGTCGTGCCAGGTGGCAAAGTGACGACCGTCCGGCAAGTCACCTTCCGCCTGAAGATTGCCGTTAGAGAGAAGCACGGGATAGCGTTCGCGGTCGGCACGGATCGTTGTGGTGAAAGTGGTCAGGATATCGGGACGGTCCGGATAGTAGGTAATAGCGCGGAAACCTTCTGCCTCGCATTGGGTACAAAACATACCGGAGGAGCGATAGAGCCCCTCCAAAGAGGTATTGTCCTGCGGACGCAATTCAGTTACCACCTCCAGGGTACAGACGGGGGGGAGTTCAGGGAGCGTCAGCAGTTCATCCGTTACGCTGTAGCGGCTCTGATCCAGAGGCACCCCGTCAAGTGTCACCCCGCGCAGCAGAATATTTTTGCCGTTCAGGAGCAGCGGACGTGCGCCGCGTGACAGGTCATACGCTGTCCGCAGTGCCATCCTGGAGGTAACGACCGTCGTATCGTCTCCAAGTTCAAAACAGAGGTCGATGCTGTCGATCCGGTAGTCAGGGGCGCTGTAGTCGTTGCGATATATGGTATGGTGAGCCGTTTCAGTCATTTTTTGTCATCCAATCCGATCAGAATGTAGTAGGAGTTGCGATACAACTCGCTTGTATTAATACCGTAGTTTTTAGAAATACCACAAACATCTGCGTCACATTCATTATTTTTATTGGTAAGCCGGTGGCAATTCTGGTAACAGTTACCGTCAGCTCACGCGGACAAAGGAGAACGGCTGATGGAAGAGACAATTACATTCTGGCTCGACAATAAAATATCTTCGGGGTTTAAGGTCGCTGAAATCGGGCGTCAGACTCTGGTGATGTATCGAGACAAATACTATGTCGTCGTTGGTGGCGCTGCGCTGATGAAAGGGGTCAGGCCGCTGCATTACTCCAAAACATCGATGCCTACCCTATGGAAAAAGGCTCTCAAGGGGATCCTGCCGCCTCCGGTTGACATAATCGAGCAGGGTGAAGACGAATTTCTTCCGGTGACAACATCGAATAAAAAGGAGCGAACAGCCATGCCAAAAAGCACTATTTCAACGTCAGAAATGTCTGACGACCAACCTCTCGTTATAAAATCGGCACCATCAGCGGTGAAAAGATCTGTAGCAGCAGATGTAAAGCCGGTTAAAATAGCTCAGACCGTTGTCGCAGCCACCTGTCCCTACTGCAGCCACAAGCAGGACCTCCCGTTTGAAAAAGGCAAAAACGGCAAGCCGTTTTTTGTACTGTGCGTCAGATGCTCGACAGAGTTTGGGGTACGCTTTGTACCGGTGACGCTCTATCAGGCCCAAGTGGCAGCATTCAAATAATTTCAAGAAAAACATTTCCCAGGAGACGAACCACATGAACAACAATGACGTACTGCGCAGACTACGCTACGCGCTTGACATCAGCAACCCGAGCATGATTGAAATTTTCCAGCTATCCGGCTGCAGCATAGAGCAACCGACGCTGATTAAGCTTCTAAAGAAAGAAGAGGAAGACGAGTTTATTGCCTGCAGTAATCCTCTGATGTCATTGTTTCTGGACGGTTTGATCGTTCATAAAAGAGGACGCCGCGACACGGACGCAGGACAGGCACCGAAACCGGACGCATCACTGAACAATAATGCCATCCTTAAAAAGCTCCGTATCGCTCTTGATCTAAAAGAAGATGATATGCTTGCACTGATGCTGCTGGCAGGTGTCACTATTTCAAAATCAGAACTCAGCGCCCTGTTCAGAAACAAAGGACACAAGCATTTTAAAGAGTGCGGCGATCAGTTCCTCAGGAATTTTTTACAGGGGCTGACAATCCGCAACAGAAACACCGCCGCGGAGTAGGGTTCACAATTGGATCGCGGAATTATTCCATCGGCAGAGGCATTCCGGTTGACACATCCCGTTATCTATATTATTCTGCACACCCCGTAAAGTCTTATCAATCGCGGGTTTAGCGAAACTAAAACTATTCATCCCAAGGAAATCTCCATGCGAAGTGATACAATTAAAAAAGGGCTCGAGCGAACACCGCATCGCGCCCTGCTGAAAGGGACCGGTGTCCCGCAAAATCAGATGGATAAACCGTTCATCGGCGTTGCTACCAGCTTTACCGACCTGATCCCCGGACATGTTGGCATGCGCGATCTGGAACGTTTCATTGAAAAGGGTGTTCACTCCGGTGGCGGCTATGCTTTCTTTTTCGGCATTCCGGGCGTATGCGATGGCATGGCAATGGGCCACAAGGGTATGCACTACTCCCTTCCGACCCGCGAGTTAATCGCCGACATGGTCGAATCCGTGGCAGAGGCTCACCGCCTTGACGGCCTGGTGCTGTTGACCAATTGCGACAAGATTACCCCCGGCATGTTGATGGCAGCTGCACGCCTGAACATTCCCTGCATCGTGGTCACCGCCGGTCCAATGATGAGCGGACGAGGCACGGGCGGGCGCAAGTACTCTTTCGTCTCTGATACTTTTGAGGCGATGGCCCGTTACAAGGCCGGAGTAATCAACGACAAAGAGCTGCAGGTCTGCGAAGACAACGCCTGCCCCGGCATGGGTTCCTGCCAGGGCCTCTTCACTGCCAATACCATGGCTATTCTGACTGAAACCATGGGGATGAGCCTGCCGCGCTGCGGAACAGCCCTGGCAGTTTCAGCACTGAAACGCCGCATCGCCTTCGCTTCCGGCGAAAAGATCGTCGAACTGGTACACAATGATGTTAAACCGCGTGACATCATGACCCGTGCAGCGTTCGAGAACGCCATCCGGGTCGATCTGGCGCTGGGTGGCTCCTCCAATACCGTGCTGCACCTGCTGGCTATTGCCAAAGAAGCCGGAGTGGAGCTGCCTCTGGAACTGTTCGACGTATTAGGCAAAGATACACCACAACTCGCTTCAATGAATCCGGCCGGCGAACATTTCATGGAAGACCTTGACATCGCAGGCGGTGTCAGTGGCGTTCTGAAGCAACTTGGCAGCAAGATTAAGGACACACAGACTCTCTTCGGGCTGACGACACACCAGTTGGCCGAGAGCATTCATAATGTTGACGAAGAGGTCATTCGACCTCTGACCAATCCGATCAAAAAGGAAGGTGGCATCGCCATCCTCTCCGGCAATATCGCACCCAAAGGTGCCGTCGTCAAACAGTCGGGCGTTTCTGCAGCCATGATGTATTTTGAGGGTGTGGCCCGTTGTTTTGACGCCGAAGAATTGGCAATGGCAGCCATCATGGAAGGGAAAATCAAGTCGGGCGACATCGTGGTTATCCGCTATGAAGGGCCAAAAGGCGGACCCGGCATGCGGGAAATGCTGGCACCAACTGCTGCCATCATGGGTATGGGACTGGGGGACAGTGTCGCACTCATTACTGACGGCCGTTTTTCCGGAGGCACACGTGGGCCCTGCATCGGTCACATTTCACCAGAAGCGGCAGAGGGTGGACCAATCGCACTGGTAGAAGATGGCGACAAAATTCTGCTCGACATCCCAAACCGGCGCCTGGAACTGCTGGTAGACGAAGAGACTCTGGCAACCCGCCGGGCAGGGTGGAAAGCGCCAGAACCAAAAATCAAAGGCGGTTGGCTGGCACGCTATGCAAAGGTAGTGACTTCGGCCCATACCGGAGCGGTTACAACGGCTGATTAACCTAAAACAGCTATAGCATCCACGAAAGGCACGAAAACACACGAAAAATTAGAGCATTACAGAAGTAAAAGTATTAACCAAACAGGTTATGCCAGATTATTGCATATTTTGCATATTTTGCTGATTTTGTTAGTGTATTTCGTGTTTTTCGTGGATAACTGCTTTTTCAGGATTAACATACACCGCAGTGGCCTTCCGGGCGGCATCCGCCTGAAACGCCCGACCATCACATCAAAGGAGGACATTATGAAAACATTGCTTACACTGTGTGCTGTCATGGTTCTTTCACTCTCACTGAACGCCTGCCAGACAATCGTACCGAGTGCGGTAGATTCAAGCGCTCTTCAGCTTTCTGCAAAAGAGGTCCGCGATGTGTTCCGGGGCAATACGGTCACCTCCGCAAATGGTGAAACCTACTACTGGAATGTCAGTGGCAGCGTGGTCGGCAGATCATCTGACGGCGCCGCAAACAAAGGAAACTGGAACATCACCGACGACGGCAGACTCTGCGTATCCAACTGGAACTCGAGCTATGCACCAAGCGGATGTTACAAGGCCTTTTTTGACAATACGACGCAGCAGCGCAAGATGGTGGATCAGGACGGCACCCTCAAATGGACCATTATCAATGTTATCACCGGTAACCCGAACAATTTCTAACAATGTCTGATTTCATCAAAGAGGAAACTTATATGAAAATGAATGGCGCACGGATAATGCTGGAGTGTTTAAAAAAAGAGGGCGTTGATACTGTGTTTGGCTACCCTGGCGGTACCGTTATCAATTTGTACGACGAACTCTTCAGTTTCAAGGATATACATCACATTCTGCCGCGTCACGAACAGGCCGGCACCCATGCGGCGGACGGCTATGCCCGCGCCACCGGCAGAGTTGGAGTGGCTATTGCCACCTCAGGTCCCGGTGCGACCAATACCGTTACCGGCATAGCAACGGCGTACATGGATTCGATACCGATGGTGATCATTACCGGTCAGGTACCAACTGCGCTGATCGGAAATGATGCGTTCCAAGAGGTCGATATTATCGGCATCACCCGCCCCTGTACAAAGCACAGCTTCCTGATTCGGGATGTCAAAGATATCGCTCTGACCATGAAAAAAGCTTTTTATATCGCTCGCAGCGGACGTCCCGGCCCGGTTCTGGTCGATTTCCCCAAGGATGTTCAGATGGCCCAGGGTGAATTTCACTACCCTGAAACCGTAGAAATCCGTGGTTACAAACCGAATCTCTCCGGCCATCCGCGACAGGTGGAAAAAGCGGTTGCCATGATTCTCGACTCCAAGCGTCCCGTCATGTATGTCGGCGGCGGTGCGGTATTGAGCGGCGCTTCCGAATCAATTACTCTTCTGGCGCGCAATTTAACAATACCGGTGACGACAACCCTCATGGGGCTTGGCGCATTCCCGGAGAGCGATGATCTCTCACTTGGTATGCTCGGAATGCACGGAGCGTATTGTGCCAACATGGCGATGACCAACAGCGACCTTATTATCGCCATCGGCGCCCGTTTTGATGACCGCGTCACCGGTAAACTGTCAACATTTGCACCACACGCTAAAATCATCCATATCGACGTTGATCCGACGTCCATCAAGAAGAACGTTCGCGTTGATCTGCCAATTGTTGGCGACGTCAAGGATGTTTTACTAAAAATGATCGCCCAGAGCGGCAAAAGTGAAGACAAAGTAGCCGCATTTATTGGCACTCTGGCCCCTTGGCATGAAGACATCACCGGCTGGAAGGAAAAACATCCGCTTGGTTACAAGCAGAGCAGCACGATAATCAAGCCACAATTTGTTATCCAGAAGCTGCGCGAGTTATCCGATGAAGACGCCATCATCTCAACCGATGTCGGCCAGCACCAGATGTGGACAGCCCAGTTTTTTAAATTCAATAAGCCGCGAACGCTCCTTACCTCTGGCGGTCTTGGCACAATGGGCTTCGGTCTGCCGGCTGCAATGGGTGCCCAGGCAGCGTTTCCCCATCGCCAGGTTATCACCATCTGCGGTGACGGCGGTATCCAGATGAATATCCAGGAAATGGCAACACTGGTACAGAACAAGCTTCCGGTAAAAATCGTCATCCTGAACAACAACTTCCTCGGCATGGTACGACAGTGGCAGGAACTGTTCTTCGACAAACGCTATTCTTCAACCTGTATGGAATTGCCGATCGACTACATCAAACTGGCTGACGCCTATGGCGCCAAAGGGTTTCTGGCCACAAAACCGGAAGATGTCGAGTCGGTAATCACGGAGGGTTTCAAAGTGAATGGTCCGGTAATCATGGAATTCAAGATTGCCCGCGAGGAAAAAGTGCTGCCGATGGTTCCGGCCGGAGCATCACTGAATGAAATGGTACTGAACGCCTAATACCGAATTGGAATAATACAGAGGGAATAGCTATGCAACATACAATCTCAGTAATAGTTGAAAATGATTTCGGAGTACTCTCACGTGTGGCGACACTCTTTTCCGGTCGCGGATTCAATATCGAGTCGTTATCGGTAGCCCCTACCAATGAGGAGGGGCTGTCGCGGATGACGATCGTGACCCGTGGCGATGCCCAGATCCTTGAGCAGATAAACAAACAACTCAACAAACTTATCGATGTTCTTAAAGTGCTTGATTTTAGCGACGGCAGCGCCATAGAGCGTGAACTGGCACTGATAAAAGTTTCCGCCGAGGACGATGCACGAGCAGAAGTTTTACGAGTTGTCGATATTTTCCGTGCGAAGATCATCGATGTCACCCCAAAATCTTATACGATTGAAGCGACGGGAAATCCGTCAAAAATAGACGCAATCCTGGAACTGCTGAGGCCGCTGGGGTTGAAGGAAGTTGTACGCACCGGTTCTGTGGCCATCGGCCGTGGCGCCAAGGGATGGAATGGTTAGAAGAACTAAATCAGGCCTGTTACTGTCCAGCCGCTTGGCAACAGGCGGCTTCTTAGTTTCAGCACAAGGATGGGTGCTGCAATTGGGGCCAAAACAGCTATTTGCGTTGACAGGCGCAGTTGAATATAGTATCTCTCTCGTTCGTTTCACGCAAAAAGCATGACCGGTTTGCCGGATAAAATTTATGTGGAGGATATATCAGTATGAACGTTTATTATGATCGTGATTGTGATCTCGCGTTGATCAAGTCAAAAAAAGTTACCATTGTCGGTTACGGCTCCCAGGGACATGCCCATGCCTGCAACCTCAAAGATTCCGGTGTTGATGTAACGGTTGCACTGCGTGCAGGCTCGGCCTCCGCTGTCAAGGCAACCAATGCCGGCCTCAAAGTAGCATCAGTTGCTGATGCAGTTGCCACGGCTGACCTGGTAATGATCCTTACACCTGATGAGTTCCAATCGGTTCTCTACCGCGACGAAATCGCGCCACGGCTCAAAAAAGGTGCAACGCTTGCATTTGCCCACGGCTTTGCAATCCATTACAACCAGGTTGTACCGCGCGCCGACCTCGACGTCATCATGATCGCTCCCAAGGCACCGGGCCACACGGTTCGCACTGAATTTGCCAAAGGCGGCGGCATACCTGACCTGATCGCTGTTTACCAGAACGCGTCCGGCAGTGCCCGTGAAGTTGCCCTCTCCTACGCAAGCGCCATTGGCGGCGGTCGTACCGGCATCATCGAAACAACCTTCAAGGACGAAACTGAAACCGACCTGTTCGGCGAGCAGGCCGTTCTGTGTGGTGGTGCGGTTGAGCTGGTGAAAGCTGGTTTTGAGACTCTTGTAGAAGCCGGTTATGCCCCGGAAATGGCCTATTTTGAGTGTCTGCATGAGCTCAAGCTTATTGTCGACCTTATGTACGAAGGCGGCATTGCCAACATGAACTACTCTATCTCCAACAATGCTGAATATGGCGAATATGTCACCGGACCGAAGGTTATCAACGACCAGAGCCGTGCAGCGATGAAGGAATGTCTGACCAACATCCAGAATGGCGATTATGCCAAACGATTTATTCTCGAAGGGATGTCAAACTACCCCGAGATGACTGCACGTCGTCGTCTTAATGCAGCCCATCCTGTTGAGCAGGTCGGCGAAAAGCTACGGAGCATGATGCCGTGGATTCAGAAAATAGTAGACAAGTCCAAAAACTAATTTAACTACGCGAGTCATGGCACCCCTCTTCCAACCGGAGAGGGGTGTCTTCGCATTTAGGCAGGTTATGAACAAATCAATATTCGCCCGGGAAGGCTATCCATTCATTGCATACGCCGTTGGCTTAACAACTTTGCTTTCTGTTGCAGCCTGGAGACTTTGCTCTAACGTCCTGTTTATTCCCGCTTCACTCGCATTCCTTTTAACGCTGTTTGTACTGTATTTTTTCCGTAACCCGGAACGAATTACTCCAACTGACAGCAGTGCTGTTATTGCTCCAGCAGATGGAACGGTTATTGTCGTTGAAGAGGTCCCCGAAACTCCGCTTGGAGCTCCGGCATTAAAAATCAGCATTTTCATGTCTGTTTTCAGTGTCCATGTCAATCGCGTACCTTTTGACGGTAAAGTAATTGACACGTTCCATCATCAGGGTAAGTTTTTTGATGCCCGCGACGGCCGAGCATCCTGTGAGAATGAACGTAATGGCATTGTTCTGGAGATTGCCGGTGGTGCCCGGATCGCTTTTGTTCAGATAGCGGGCCTGGTTGCGCGCCGGATCATCAGTTATCCATTAGTAGGAGATCTGCTGATACGTGGTGAGCGTTACGGCTTAATCCGCTTTGGTTCACGTGTTGATGTGTATCTGCCCCCCGGAGTTAAGCCACTGGTAAAACTGGGTGACAGCACCGTGGCAGGCGAAACCGTACTGGCCAGAATTGTCTAGGCAAGGATACAACCTAATATGAGTGATGAAATGGTGACGGTGGAAAGTACGAGAAAAGAAAGCATGAGGCGTGGCATCTACATTCTGCCAAATCTGGTGACAGCAGCAAGTTTGTTTGCCGGATTTTACAGTATGGTGGCAACCCTTAATGGCAACTACAGTACCGCTGCCGTCTGGATCTTTATCTCTGCAGTGTGTGACGGCCTTGATGGCAAAGTTGCCCGCATGACCGGCACTACCAGTAAGTTTGGTGTAGAATTTGATTCTCTGGCCGATCTGGTGGCGTTTGGTGTAACTCCGGCTTTCCTCATGTATGCATGGGCGCTGAGGCCGTTCGGCCGACTTGGCTGGGTTGCGGCCTTTCTGTTCCTCGTCTGTGCCGCGTTACGCCTTGCCCGTTTCAACGTGCAGGTTGACACCGTCGAAAGCAAACGCTTTGTCGGGCTCCCTACCCCGGCATCTGCCTGCATGGTGGCCTCAACGGTGCTGCTGTTTTACCATTTAAACTGGCCCAGCTCCTTTAAAAAGCTCGCCATACTGGGGCTTATCTATCTGTTGGCATTCCTGATGGTTTCCAATTTCAGATACAACTCATTCAAGGATCCTGCCTTTATTAAACGGCAGCCATTCGGCTTTCTGCTGCTTGCCGTGGTGCTGCTGATTGTCATTGCCGCTGAGCCGGTAATAATGACATTCAGCGTACTTCTGTTATACATCCTTTCCGGTCCTATCGATTATGTTGTGACCTGGCCGAGACGCCGCAGACTGGAGAAAGCGGTACATAAGGGGCGGGAATCTTTGAATAAGGAAGGCGAAGCCTAATCTATATAAAAGTGTTGGGAAGTTATGCCGTCCGGGGAGACATCCAAGACTGCGTAACTTCGAATTCGACTGTAACTGGTGAGCGCACCCGGATTTATAAGCAGCAGACCTGAGTCTATTTCATGCAAAACCTGATGAGTGTGGCCGAATAAAACGACCTCCGCCCCGACAGCCTCCGCTCTTTGCCGTAACCGTGCCAGCCCAGACTTCACCTGATAGGCGTCACCATGAGTCAACAGAATCCGCTTTCCCTCACACTCCCACACACATTCACGCGGGGCATTCGAATCAGGGTCACAGTTTCCGGCTACGTTAATAACCGGAACATCGAGTGTTTCCCTCAGCATATCCGCATCGGCACTGCCGTCACCGAGATGTATGACCGTATCAACCGGTTCGCATAATGTATGGGCGGAAAAAGCACGGTTCACGTTACCGTGAGTATCAGAAATAACGAGAATTTTCATTTTTTGACTGTAGCAGATGTGTAATTATCTCTAAAGACAAAATGTATAAAAGGTGCAGGCTATGTCGAAAAAAACTGTCATTATCACCATGAGCGTAGTTGTATCGTTGATTATTCTGTTCGCACTTTCCGTCAGGATTGCTGCCACGATTATCGGTAGCGGTGATTCCACTGCGTTGAGCAAGGAAGGCGTCGGCCTCATTGAGGTCAAGGGGATGATTCTTGACTCCAAGGAAACTATTCGTCAGTTGAGATATTTCCTTAAACAGAACAGCGTAAAGGCCGTCGTACTTCGGGTTGACTCTCCCGGCGGAATTGTTGCCCCGTCCCAGGAAATTTATGCTGAGGTTAAAAAATTCGCGGCAAAGAAGAAAATAATAGTTTCCATGGGGAGTCTTGCCGCTTCCGGCGGTTATTACATTTCCGCCCCGGCAACCATGATTTACGCAAATCCCGGCACTATTACCGCAAGTATCGGGGTTATTCTCAAGCTCTCCAACATCGAATCATTGATGGACAAAATCGGCATAAAATCCCACACGCTCAAGACCGGCAAATTCAAGGATTCCGGATCGCCGCTGCGCGAGTTTTCCGCTGAAGATCGTGCCATGCTGCAGGCGGTGATCGACAATACTCACCAGCAATTTGTCAAGGCGGTAGCGGAAGGACGTAAACTGCCGCTTGAGGATGTACGAAAAATTGCCGATGGTCGGATACTCTCCGGCGAACAGGCACAAGAGCATAAGCTGGTGGATCGTTTGGGGACACTGCAGGATGCCATTGAGGAGGCGGGCAGACAGGCAGGCATTTCAGGTGACCCTGAACTACTGCTGCCGCCGAAAAAGAAGGTTAACTATCTGGATCTGCTGGTTGAAGGGACCGAAAACACCTTCCACGGGCCGCTTGGCCTTGCAGCACGCGGCATGAGAATGATGTACGAAGTGGATTAGGGGGACTGGGGACGGACGATGCCCGCCCCCATAAATGATTATTTCCTTTATTTGCAACTGATCAGGCCATGAAAGAATTATTTAAAAACCAATTTCACAGTAGCTTTTTGTTCTTATTCTGACCTGAGTAGTTACCTTTGTTTCAACCTGGCATGGGCAGCGAGCAGAATTTTTTCCGTCGTTGACCAATCGATACACGCATCAGTGATTGAGACACCATACTTTAGCTGGCTGATGTCAGCAGGTATTTTCTGGCTGCCGGCTTCAAGGTTGCTTTCGATCATTACTCCCGAGATAGAAGTGTTGCCGGCAAGCAACTGATCAACAACGCACTCGAGAACTTCAGGCTGTTTTTGATAATCCTTGCTTGAATTCCCGTGACTGCAGTCAACCATCACCGTCGGCAACAAACCGTTTTTATTGAGCTGCTCCTCGGTGTGGGCGATATCTTCCGCGTGATAGTTTACTTTTTTTGATCCGCCTCGCAAAACAATATGCACGTCCGGATTGCCACTTGTCTGAATGATGGAAGTCCGCCCTTCCCGGTTGATACCAAGGAAGCTGTGTGGGTGCTGGGCCGCTTTCATGGCATCAATGGCAATCTGCAGGTTACCGTCAGTACCGTTTTTGAAACCGACCGGAAAAGAAAGGCCGCTGGACATTTCGCGGTGGGTCTGTGATTCCGTGGTGCGGGCACCAATCGCGCCCCAACTGATCAGATCGGCAACATATTCCGGTGTGATCGGGTCAAGCATTTCATTGGCAACCGGAACCTCAAGAGACGTCATGTGGCTCAGCAGACTGCGGGCAATACCAAGTCCCTTGGAAATAAGATGACTGCCGTCCATGTCCGGATCGTTGATAAGTCCCTTCCAACCGACTGTTGTGCGCGGTTTTTCAAAATAAACGCGCATTATCAGCAAGAGCTGGTCATCAACCTTGCGCGACAGTTCCGCCAATCTTCCGGCATATTCCAGGGCGGCCTCAGTGTCATGAATCGAGCAGGGACCAACGACCACCATCAGTCTTTTATCCCGACGTTGGATGATCTCTTTAATCTGCTCTCTACTTCTGCTGACAAAAGCCCGGTCTTTCTCAGACAACGGAAAAACCTGTCGCAGGTCTGCCGGTGCGATTATTGGAGTAATTCCGGTAATTTTGAGGTTATTGGTCTTAATCACGATGTACATCTCCCTTGTTGTTAATTGAGTTGTGTTATAGTTGTTTCCTTATTAGATTGTCAATGCTTCTGTGCATTAATTGCTCACTAAATCAGCAGGTTAAATATTACGAAACAATAGTTATTACATTTTCCAACCAGTAACTAAATCAAGGCGGTGACCATTGATGAAGCGCGCAGTATTTCTGGACCGTGACGGTACCATCAACATTGAAAAAGATTATCTCTATCAGGCAGAAAAGTTTGAATTTATTCCGGGTGCTCCGGAAGCGATTTGCTTGCTTAATCAGGCCGGATTCATGGTTGTGGTAGTAACCAACCAATCCGGTGTCGCGCGCGGATACTACACAGAAGAGGATGTCGAAAAGCTGCACCTCCATATAGCCGGTGAACTTGAACGATGTGGCGCTCATGTTGACGCGTGGCTTTACTGCCCGCACCACCCCTCCGGTCGTGGCAGCTATGCTCTGCCGTGCGTATGCCGGAAACCATTACCGGGCATGTTACAGGAAGCAGCCCGGCGCTATGACATCGATCTGGGAAGTTCAATCATTATTGGTGACAAGCAGGCTGATATAGATGCGGGAAAAGCGGCAGGAAGCAGAACCATTCTGGTGCGCACCGGATACGGAGCGAATGAGGAGCAGCTGGTCGGGCCCGACACCGTTGTGTGTGATGATCTGCTTTCTGCAGTGAAATACCTACTGTAGCGCCGTAATCAGATTTGACACACATCCAGATTACATGCTAACTATGAGCCAGTCGAACCGAGGAAAAATCTACTGCAAATCCGTCAAAACGGTCCAGATTCAGCCGTTTTTTTGGTCAATAGACTAACTATTGACCTGCAAAAGCGACTAAATCTGTCCTCGCCCTGCCGAATTTTCGCTACGACTTCCTAAGTCCGACAGACTCAAAGACAGGAATAAAATCAATACGAGGAGCTGACAATGTCCAACGGTATTAAAAAAGGCATAATATTGGCAGGCGGTGCCGGCAGCCGGCTCTTTCCTCTTACCCTGGTCGCCAGCAAGCAGCTGCAGCCGGTGTATGACAAGCCGATGATCTATTACCCTCTCGCGACTTTGATGACGGCGGGGATACAGGACATCCTGCTCATCTCGACGCCTCAAGATACGCCTCGTTTTGAAGCACTACTTGGCGACGGCTCACGATGGGGAATATCTATCTCGTATAAAGTGCAACCGGAACCGAAGGGAATTGCCCAGGCGTTTCTAGTCGGTGAAGAATTTATCGACAACCAGTCAGTCTGCCTGATTTTGGGCGACAACATATTCTATGGCAAAATGTATCTGGATAAAATCGTCTCAGAATTTACCACCGGCGCACGGGTTTTCGGCTATCAGGTGAACGATCCGGAGCGCTATGGTGTTGTCGCTTTTGACGCCGACGGAAAGGTTCTCAGTATCGAAGAAAAACCGCAGCAGCCGAAATCACATTTTGCCGTACCAGGATTGTATCTGTACGACGAAAATATTGTATCGGTGGCCAAAGCCATACAACCGTCCCCACGTGGTGAGTTGGAGATAACCGATATAAATCTGGAGTATCTGCGCCGCGGTGAGCTGATGGTTGAGCGACTAGGACGCGGTATCGCCTGGCTTGATACGGGAACGCATAAAAGTTTATTGGAAGCCAGCAATTTCATAGAAACAATTGAATCACGACAAGGACTTAAAATCGCCTGTCTTGAAGAAATCGCCCTGCGCCGCGGCTTCATTAATTGCCAGCAGATGAAAGCGGTCATTGAAGCAACGCCCAACTCTTCTTATAAGGAATACCTCCAGCGGGTCTACGAGGAAGCAGATATGTGCGGGATTAACTAGGACGGTAGAGATTTCATGGATTTTCTTAAAAAATATATGTATCCACTTTTGACCGGCTTCGGCATCCTTGCCGCCTTGCTGGTCTTTTCGTTGAATATTCCGCGTAATCGGGAAGCAAACGTCATTGAGCGTTCCACTCTCAGCATACTCTCACCGATTCTCCAGCCGGTATCCCGCTTCGGCGGTTTTATCGAAGACATCTGGGATACCTACATTCGACTGGTTGAGACGCACCGGGAAAATATACGTTTGCGGGAAGACATCCGCAGTCTCAATGTGCGGGTGCAGGAGGGCAATGAGGCACGTCTGGCAAATCAGCGACTGGAACAGTTGCTGGACATGAAAAAAAGCATCAAGGCGCCAACCATTACAGCAACAGTTATTGGCGAAGACGTTACCTCCTGGTTTCGGACTCTTGTCATAAACCGTGGCAGTTCAAGCGGCATCCGTGAAGGTATGGCGGTCATCTCCGCAGATGGCGTTGTCGGACAGACCGTCAAAGTGTCCCCTTCAACAGCGCGGGTGCTTTTGCTGACTGATCATGCCAGCGGGATCTCTGCCACAATTCAGCGTTCCCGCGCCAGAGGCGTCGTCAAGGGCAAAGGAGAAATGCTCTGCACACTTGAATTTACGACCCGCGAAGAGAATGTAAAAGTCGGCGATATGGTTATAACATCCGGAATCGGCGGACTCTTCCTCAAAGGTCTGCCAATAGGCGAAGTTACGATGGTCAAGCGGGGGGAATACGGTATTTTTCAGACCGTAACGATTCGTCCTGCCGTAAACATCCCGCATCTCGAAGAGGTTCTGGTGGTTCAGCGGGGTGGCTATGAGTAGACGAGCCGCACTGCTGCTATTTTGTACCATACTCGCAGCAATTGTCATCCAGGTGTCACTACTGCCCATTTTTGTCTTGCCTCCCTTTAAACCGGATCTGCTGCTCGTGATCATGGTCTTTCTCGCCCTGCGCGGTTCAGCTGAAACCGGAGCGCCTCTGGCCTGGCTACTTGGCCTGCTCAACGATGTGTGCAGCGGTTTATATCTCGGACTTAATGCCGCTACGTTCCTGATTTCTTTTTTCGTAATCAAGAGCGTATCCGATCGTTTATATGCAGATAGTGCAATTCTGTTTGTCCTGACGGTTGCCGGCGTCACCGTAGGCTGTTTCACGCTTAATCTGCTTTTGATGATCATGTTTACCTCCTCCCCAGGAATTGCCTATTCCATGTTTTCGGACCTGTTTCCCCGCCTTCTGGTCAACGCTTTTATCGCGTCTGTCGTTTCAACATTCTCAGGCTTTGACTGTCAACTGGAATCACCATGAAGGAACGTCGCTTTGTCCGCGAATTACTGGAATCCAAACAACGGATAATGGTGCTTTCTTTTGTCGTCGGGGTCATGTTCCTGTTCCTGCTGATACGATTATGGCATCTCCAGATACTGAGTGCAGACGACTATCACGCCATGTCGGAAAACAACCGACTCCGTTTCGTACCGGTGGCCGCCTCGCGCGGCGCGATACTCGATCGCACCGGCACGGTGATCGTCAGCAACCGCCCTTCTTTCAGCCTGGCAGTTATCCCGCAAGAAGTAACAGATCGAGAAGCGCTTCTCACGCTCCTCAGCAATCTTCTGGGGCTTGATCGCGCTGACATGGCAGAACGGTGGGATAAGAACAAGGGACGCGCCAAATACTACCCTATTGTTCTCGCTGCCAATATTTCGCGTGATCACGTCGAGATTGTGGAAGAAAATCGTCTGCGCCTGCCGGGCATCGAGATCGAAATGAAACCGGTGCGTGAATACGCCAGTGGTCAACTTGCGGCACATCTTCTCGGCTATATCGGCGAAGTATCCGAAAAAGAATTGAACACAACAGGGTATGATGACTATAACCCTGGAGATTACATCGGTAAAAACGGCATTGAACGTGCCCTTGAAAAAGATCTGCACGGCAGCGACGGTGGCCGCCAGCTTGAAGTAGATGCGAAGGGACGGGTGTTACGAACCATCTCTGAAAGCTATCCGACTGTCGGCAACAGTGTGATATTGACGATCGATGCTGCCGTTCAGAAACAGGCCGAGAGGGCGTTTGGCGATCAGGCCGGTGCGGCGGTCGCCATAGATGTCACCAATGGTGAAATCCTGGCGTTCGTCAGCAACCCCGGCTTCGACCCTGCCCTGTTCAGCGGGAAATTGCCGGCGGATGTCTGGCAGGGATATCTGGACGACAAGCGCCATCCGCTCGAAAACAAAGCGCTCAGCGGTCAATACCCCCCCGGCTCTACCTTTAAAATGATTACCGCTCTGGCAGGACTGCAGGATAACAAGATTAACGATGCAACAGCAGTCAATTGCAATGGCAGTTATGACCTGGGGAATTCAACATTCAAGTGCTGGAACAAAAAGGGACACGGAGTTACGAGTCTGCGTAAATCATTACGGGAATCATGCGATGTCTTTTACTACCAGTTGGGTGAAAAGCTGGGCGTAGACAAAATCGCTGCCGCCGCACAGGCATTCAAACTGGGCGGTCCCCTCGGCATTGAGCTGCTGAACGAAAAAAGCGGACTCATCCCGACGGCGGAATGGAAGCAAAAACGTTTTGGCAAGCGCTGGTTTCAAGGCGAGACCCTCTCGGTGTCAATCGGTCAGGGAGCGGTGCTGTTGACCCCGATCCAGATGGCTTCCATGACGGCAACCATCGCCAATGAAGGCACTATTTATCGCCCCCATCTGGTAAAAAAGATCGTTGATGCCGATGGAAAAATGCTGCGAGAGACAAAAACAGAAATCATCGGAACGGCTGCTTTCTCCAAAGAATCATTCCGGCTTGTCAAACAGGGGATGTTGGCGGTTGTCAATGAACCGGGCGGCACCGGAGCGGCGGCCAGGCAGTATGAC
>CAIRND010000041.1 GCA_903879825.1 uncultured Geobacteraceae bacterium | reverse complement strand
TATATGATTACATACGTTGGCGAATTTGCTACGCTGCTTTTCGAGTAGCGCCTTGAGTTTATTCTCCCAGAAGGCACGCTGCACGATCAAGTTCCCGAATACTGCGCGGTCACCGAGTTGGTAGGCCAGATCATTTTCCGGAGATGTACCGACGCATTCGGTAACCAATGTCGCATATTCTGCTTCGAGACCCTGAAGCCAAACAGGTCGCTCCACTTCAGCATATTCACGCAACAGTTCCTCCTGGCGGCGTAAGTCGATCTCCAACTGGCAATTTTGAATCACCTTGACAAGGTATCTGTGAGCAAACTTGTTTTGCAGACGCCCTTTCTCCTGTTCTGTACCGAATATGGCCAACCCCTGACGGATGGCCTCGGGAGTAAAGCGACCGGCGAGCCATTCAAGGAGTTTATCCATGGAATCTTGGTTGCCAATCCCAAATCGTTTAAATCCTTCATCCAGAAGTGCCCGACTTGCCAACTTGGTCGGCAGAATATCGACCCGTCGTTTTTTAGTGTGATCTGCATGAAGCTGTTCAATGAATTGGCGATCCTTTTCGCTGTCCGGGCAAGTTTTTCGCAGAACACTCTCTCTGCTTTTACCATCAAATTCAAAGCGACCCGCATGGTTCATTCCAGCGGTGTAGCCCCTCAGAATTTCACTGACGGCCGTTTTCTTTAACTGAGCCTCACTGCTATCGTCCAGAAAGATTAGTCCGACCGCCTGTTCGAACTTGCCAAACTCGCCCTCTATGCCCGCCTTGTTCTCTCCTCTGGCTGGGGTTGCAGGAATCATTATGGTGGTCTTTTCAATATGCTCCCGCAGTTTGCTGTCATCATGAATCGGTTTGTTATCATGCACCAAAGCCTGAGGTGTCCGGCCAAGAAACTTGCAACTGGCATCGAAGGCTTTGACGACGCCAGCGGCGGATTCGCTTTCAGTCACTACGACGGCTGTATGACAGATGGTCGCCTGATCTATTATCCCCTGCCAGTTATACTGCCTGATCTCTCCGCTGCCAGTAAAGACAACCTCAACCATTTTTCCATCTGTTACCAAAATGCTACCAGGAAGGCATCGTGTTGTTTCACCGCGATAACGCGGCCCTTTGCCGGAACGCACGGAAATCATGCCAAGAATGACCAACAACCGACGAATTGGGGTCGGCGCCAGACGCATTCGGGCGCTCTCGTATTTAAAAAAGTCTCTGAGGCTTCCTCCCCATGTCGAATAATCCTCTGCTATTTCGCGAGCATCATCGGTTGCTCCGATTGCAAGTGGTGAATACAGTCTGGGTAACTGTTCCTCATATGGCTTCACTCTTTTTTTTTGCTCCAATTCCTGAAAGTGTCGTAAGGAATCTCCACTTGCTCGCAAAATCGTTCGCTAGAGCCATCCCACTCATCGTGCAAATCAAAAACAAATCTGATAAAAGAATCACTGTAGGTGGTGTATCCACCGAAGCGACGAAACACCAACGCGTCGGGATGGTTCAGGCGGAAACGCAGAACCTTCTCGCGAAGTCGCCAGTTTGTCTCTTCCTCTGATGGTAAAACGGGAACCACAGGACGACCGGGACCGGCGAGATCCATTCCTCCCAAGGCGTTTTCTATCTGCGTTTTTTTCTCATAAACCTGTGGCCGGTTAATATGAGCTCGTTCGCAGATCTTGGTTAGAGGCCCATCAAGACTAACCCCTAAGCTTTCAGCGGCATCTTGCACAAGTTTGTAGGTGGCGATTAATGTCAGCTTGTTGCTTTTGCAATCTTCTAATAAATTCATAGGGAATGGGGTGGTCCTTTAAGGTCTTTTCTGTTGTGCAACATGATAATGCCTCAGTAACCACCCGTTGCAAACTACTATCCCATTATCTTCTGGCCCATCAGCCA
This sequence comes from uncultured Geobacteraceae bacterium, assembly GCA_903879825.1. Lineage (GTDB taxonomy): Bacteria > Desulfobacterota > Desulfuromonadia > Geobacterales > Pseudopelobacteraceae > JACRCG01. The sequence goes on along the minus strand of CAIRND010000041.1, from coordinate 2,119 downwards.
GATTTGCGATTTCCCGCCATAAGATACTACCCGAAACAGATCCAGTCCTCGACTATCAGGGTTCGTCAACTCAGGTGTATCAGCACCCAGGCCCTGTTCGATACGTTTTATGGTCTGCTCTGCCACGCCGTAGTACCTATCAGCCGGGACCAGCAAACCACCCAGCCCATGATGGGTACGCCGGTGGTTGTAATGATCCACCCATCGACCTATGCTACGGGCCGCATCCGTCAAATCCATGAATTCAATCTGTTCCACGCACTCTTTCTGGAAACTGGCGTTGAGCGCCTCTACCTTGCCGTTGACCGCCGCTTCCTTCGCCAGGTAGTAGTTGACTTCGTACTCCTCCAGCAGGGCTTCAAAGCGGGACAATCCCTTCCATGAGTGAAAGGCTGAGCCCCTGTCGCTCATTACTCCCTCTGGGCGGCCATAACGCTGGACCGCGAGCTCAAAACTCTCGATCACCGGATCAGCTTGCTCGGTCGGAACCATTGTCCATCCCGCGATAAAACGGGAATAATCGTCCTCGATGAACAGCACGCATTGCTTCTGCTTATGGATGTAGAAATGGTAGAAATCCAGATGATACAGTTCACGGGGGCGACCAGCCTCATAGCGACCAGTACGTTCTTTGCGCTTAAGCGTCGGAGGAAGATAGCCGTTCTCTTCGATTACATGGCGCACCGTACCGACAGAAACCCTGAAGCCACTTCGTTTAAGCATGTTGCGCAGTTGACTTGGGCCGTACCCAGGGTGCTGACGCCACATAGCGAGTATCCGCCTGTCACGTTCACCCTTAGAATCGTCCTCCCCGGCTTCCACAGCAGGGAAGTCTCCTGTTGTACTCCCCCTGCGCTTAGCAGCCTTACGCCACTCGTAAATGGTGGTCTCTGAAACACCGTACTTTACCGCCGACGATGTGACACCAGTATTCTGGGCATAATCAAGAATCTCCTGTTTGAGAGCAGGGGAGTATCGCTTGCCACGTGTAGGGTGAGACTTCTTGCCGCCACCAACGTTTTCATTTGCTTCTGTCATCTTCGGTCTCCTCTCGAAATAGTGCGATTGATGAGAGGAACCGAGATCTTATGCGGCGATCATGTCAGGATTGCTTCATCTGTTTCTGATGAAGAATTATAGACTGCGACAAGTAAGACCGCTCTCCTTATATTTGGTGTAGAGCGCTGACATTTTTTCTGGGGTCTTTTGCCGGGCAATGAGCGCAAGAATACTTCGCCCAGCTTTCGGTTCTTTGCGGCAGTCATCTTTTACTTCTACAGGCAATTTATTGAGTGAGAGGATTTCGGAAAGGGTGGAATCGGATTTGCCCAAAACTGTAACCAGATCGCTGAGAGCATAATCATGCTGAACCCGCAGCTTCTCAATTGCCTCTGCTTCTTCAATTGCGGTCAGATTCTCGCGCAATAAGTTCTCAACAATAGATAATTCTGCCGGTTCGCCGGTGGTAAAAACAGCCGGAATAGTCAGACAACCCGCCAGCTTTGAAGCCTGATAGCGCCGTTCACCGGAAACAAGCAGCAAAGCGCCATCTGCTGCCTGACGGACAAGTACCGGTTGCAAGACTCCGTGCTTCTCAATCGACGCTTTCAACTCCGCTAATGCCTGTTCATCAAAATATTTACGCGGCTGGTCAGGATCAGGTTGCAAATCCGCAATATTCAGGTCATACAATTTACCTTTTTTGTAGGTGACTGGTGCCGTATCCGCCATGATTTCCCCTCCAGTTGCGTCGTCCGCAATCATTAAAAACAAGAAACAAATTAGTGGCATCTCCCTAATTGTTTCAAATGAAAGGTGATATTCATTTTTGGTGCCTCCAGCACATCAAGTTTATGAGTTGCTTCCTTTTCTCATCCGCTCAATGCGCTCTTTCACCCGGTCCAGAAGCTTTCTGGCCCAGAGGAATTCTGTGGCCAGTATCGCCAGGCCGATAGGGATAACGATAACTGCCGGCCCCGGCAGCACGATCATGGCAACTCCGGCTGCCAGGATCGTGAAGCCGATGACGATTACAATCACCCTTTTTGCCTGCGTTAATGTCCTGAAGACAATATGCATCATTCCGTACACCCTGCAGCGGGAGATCAGTACCTGACCT
>CAIRND010000040.1 GCA_903879825.1 uncultured Geobacteraceae bacterium | reverse complement strand
TCTAGAACTTCGATTGGGATGCCATGGCTCTGCAGGACTTTACCTTCCGTTTTGCCACCTTCGAAAGCTTGTTGATCCTTGTACAGAAAAAGGACTCCCTTTTCTTGATAAGCACACTCGAACTTTTCCTGGGTGATTATTTGAGAAAAGTTTATTGTACTTAACTGACCGAGTGCATTTAAGGGATGGATCGCTCGCTGGACATTAGCCTCATTGCAAGAGGCTGCAAATTTGATAAGCCATACAATGTAGGTGGGATCCAGACTGATTTTCATTCCAAACGGGCTGTTCTGCGGATCCAGCATCCATTTGAAGGCTGTTCCCACGATACCGGGTGCAGCCAGTGGAACAATATGGCTTGGAACGATTTGTCCGGCGTTCCCGGACGAACTGCCCATTCCGATCAGTTTTTGTTCTACAAGAGTAACCTTACGACCCGCCTTGAGTAAATAATAGGCGCAATGCAGCCCAACCGAACCACCACCTACGATGAGGATGTCTGTTTTTGTTGCCATCGGTTTCTCCCGTTCATTTTGGTTATTAATATCTCTCACGTTATCAATTTCGTTGAGATATTTTCCTGATATCTTTGTTACTGTATCAGGGATTAATGATCATCAGAACTGATGAGCTGAAGTTCATTAATTCAACCATTTAATTGAACAACATTAATCCATATCGTACCTAAAATAAATGGATTTGCAAGAATAATTGTTCAACATGTTTCACGAGTGACAAAAATTAGGATTTTCCAAAACAATAAATAATTCCGGTGTTCCTGCTTATAGCATTTAAAACCACATGTTTTGATGTGCGTCTTGAGAAACCTTTATTGATATTTATTTTTAGTACTTGGTGGGATTTACGAGCCACACTCAGGTACGAAATATGCTTATTACCACGGTAAATCCAGAAAAACTGTGATTCAGGATAAGCTATAACGATAACCGGGTGACCAATTGATTGTATATACTAATAAAGACTTTTACAATGGTCGCCATTATACAACAAAAGAGAGGTGTGTCAAGGAAACTCCAACTTTGGGCTTTCGAAGCAGTAGAAAAGATTAAAATCAACCCCATGGATTTCTGAGCCGGGGCGGCTTTTCGTGGGGATGGGATAATTGAGCATCCCAAGTTAGCAGGAGGTGCTCAATGTCAAGAAATCGGAAAGAAGTGAGTGGTTTCGGTCATGACCCCGAAACCACTCTGTTTACGCAAGCACAGGTCGGATGTTCTAAGTGCCTAAACGAACTGATGGAACAACATGAAGGGCTGGTACACCTGGTCGTTCGGCGACAATGGCTGCTCACTCTGGAGTATGAAGAAGCGCTCCAGGCTGGACGCCGAGGGTTATGGCGAGCGATACTGGGGTACAAACCAGAGCGGGGCATCAGATTCTCGACTTATGCCTACCCAGCAATTATGAGGTATGTTTGGAGCGCTGTAAAGGCCGAACAGCGCCGGAATAAACGAGAAGTGCCGATCAGTGTACTGGCGCTGTACAGATATGAAACGGGGGATGATCCGGCCTGGCTAAAAGACCAGGATGAAATCAGGGATAGCTTGCTGACGCTGGTAAAACGCCTGCCAAAACAACTACCAGAGGTGGTCATAGCCTACTATGGACTGAGAGATCAAGAACCACAGACCTTGCGAGCCATTGGCAGGTGTCTCGGTATCAGTGATGGACTGGTGGGACAGATGCGGAATGAAGCTTTGGTGTGGTTGTGCCAGCCTGCGCACAGTCAGGAATTGCGAAGCTTGTTGGCGCGACATAACCAGAAGCAGTACGAACTTGCAGATCAAATGGCACAAAGGATGTTGAAGCGACGGGGAGGCCGGAATGGGCGTCACTAAAACCAGTTCTGAGCAAACTCGGGCCGAGAATGGCCCGTTTATTAGCCAATGCAATTTATTGAGCTTACAAGAGGGCCTGCCTTTGAAATGGACTGCTCCTCCTGAAATACCTTCTTCCCCAAAGAAAAGTTACCGCTCGGCGTATGTCTACCCCTGGCAGGTAGACTTAACAGACCCAGCCCAAGTTTTGACCTGGAGTAACTTATCCGACTTCGATCTTTTACTACGCCTGGTAGATTTCAGTGGGTTACGACCAGTCCTGGCCCATCTTTTAGGATGGCGATCTGGCCGCGGGTGGGAGCCCTTCGACCCGGTTTCCTTCTTTTTATTGGTGACCTGGCAAATTACGAACAAATGGACGCGCAGCCAGACCCTCAAAAATATGGGCGATAGCCGCTATGCGGATTATGTCGCCTGGTTTGGTTTTCGGAACGGCGTCTATCCCACCGAAGGAGGTGTCCGACATTTTTTGACTACCCTGGGGCACAACTCAGATGCCAGCAATGAAACGATCTCGGTAGAAAAGGGAGAAGAGATTGTTGAGATTGTAATGCAAAAGCTGAACATGCTATTAGTAGGAGCCGTGGGAGTGTTGCGACAGACACCTATTCTCAGTTCACAAGCCTGGGAAAAAGCCCTGATCTGCCCGGATGGACAGATTCACGATGCCGCTTCGAGTCTGCGCTGCATTTCGGTGACCGAGGCATGTTACCAGCCTTGCACACCTGAAAAACCGCGCCCTTGCCATGCCAAAGAAAAAGAACGTCGTGGTTGCGATTGTGATACGCTGGCTTGTGGACTGGTTTGCCGTAAAGCCACTCCGCGCGACCCGGAGGCTCGTTTCATTTGGTATACCGGTTCCAACCAGCCCGGAGAAAGTCCGAACATTTCAACAAAGAAAGATGGGAAGAATCACGAAGACGGAGAAGCTCGGTATGGCTACCGCAGCCTGCCTTTGCGTTTAGCGGACCCTGAACGACGCTTCAGTTTCACCCTGC
>CAIRND010000039.1 GCA_903879825.1 uncultured Geobacteraceae bacterium | reverse complement strand
GCGGAAAATGATCCTTTCTGAACATGATCGGGGTGAGTAAAATCACCCCCAAATGGAGGCTCGTTCAAATAGTCTGGAAATCATACAGATTGTTCAAAATAATCAGAAAATTGAAGGTCAAACAATTCGGAAATCAACAGTCGGGCATCATTACAATTCCGCGCGCATATGCATCGTTGTTTCTATGTCTTTCGATATTTTCCTCAGCCCTTTTTTGCAAAAATATAGCCTCTAAAACTTCACACTGAGCTTTAGCTTCATCAGCCTTGGTGTCATAAGATGCTTGATCTTCAGCGCTGACATCAGTACTTGCAAAATGTCTTTTGTTGCTGTGTTTATCCATCGCAGCTTTAAGATCCGGCGGAGGGGCAAACGGAGCAATCCGGGCGATAATTTCCTCCGGAGTTTCTGACTTATTCTGTGTATACTGCCGTCCATTTAGAACAGCATTTTCGCAGAACTTACGGAATATATTTATAGCTTTGCCATTTAACCTTCCCTGTTTGATCAGAGATCTTACGTAATTCGCACATTTCTTACCTTCCACTTCGAGATCAAGATTCGGGCATTCTTTATGAACAGCTTCTTTAAAATCTGACGATATAATAAACGTTTCATTTGCAAAACGAACAGAATTCCAAGTCATTTGCGGGATTCTATTGAATGATTCAATGTCGCAGCCGATTAACGGAGAAATAGATTCGTCGAAAGGGATATGCCTTTCTATGCGGTCATCACCCGGGTATGTCACTCCAGGTATCCTCCCACACTGTTTTCTTCGTATCAAGTCTCTCTGCGCAAATATTAGTTGAGCCTCATCTCTCATGTCATTTGAAAGTAGTTTTCTTGCCTTTTCAATTACCAATTCATCTTCTTTGGTGAGTGTATAACTCATATTAGTCTCCAGTTCTTAAACGGTTTAGGGTTGGTGTCAATTTATTTACTTGGAAGTACCAAGTGTACCCTGCTTTTATTAGTACATTATGTGATTAGGCTGCTGCTTGCTGTGGGACTTTGAACTGCGAGAGCCAGAGGTCTAAATCTTCGCGTAAATAGAAAATTTTGCGGCCAATCTTATAATAAGCAGGTTGAGATGTTAGACCTGAATAACGGCCGCAACGATAATAAGCTTCGCTCATGCCTGTGTAACAAGCCGCCTCTGCTGTCGAAAACTGTTGCTTCGTCTCTATTGTTGGGATCGTCATTCCGACTTTCATGATGTAATCTCCTCTTTAGCTTTCTTTAGCTGTCTGTATATACAAATGATCAGGGTTGTTCCCAATGAAAACAATATGACGGTATATCACTATGCCATTCCAAAAAAAACCTGTTCTTGATTCCGTGTTTCTATATATACACCGGTATATCACTCATGTCAACAAATATTATATACCGGTATATAATATTTCTGGTATAGTGTTATTAAATTTATATTTACAATATAGGAGGGTGCTTCGATGGATATTCATCAGAAAATCAAGTTAGTTAGGCTTATGTCGGGCTACCGGCAGTCTGATTTAGCGGATCTATTGGATATCAAACAGTCAGTAATTGCTCGGTATGAAACAGCGGGGGGGCGAATTCCGCGTGCAGAGGCAATACAAACAATCGCGGAGACTACAGGGTGGCCAGTAGATTGGTTCGAAAACGACAGGTTGGAAGGCCTGATAGTGACAAGCCTGACTTTACCTCACATCTCTTATACAGAGACTGCCCTCGCAACAATAGAGAGGGGAATATCAAGTGTTTTGCCCGATTTGTTTTCTTTGCCAGCATTCAAAGGTGCAAAAGTCTGTCGACTTGATCAGGCAGTGTTGCATAGGGGTACGGGCATTACTGAAACTCAACAGATTTACATTATTCATACTGATAGTTTGTGCTTTATCATCTTTCCATCGTGCAAATTTAATTCTCTTATTAATAAATATATCAATTCACATTTTGAAAATACTTCTACAAAAAATCCAATGGGAAAATTTTTCTTTAATTCGATTTGGACGCAGCCCTATGGTGAAGAGTTTGTAAACTTGTTAAAATATGCAGAAATTCCTGGGAATTTAATTAATTTAGCAATTGAACGAAAACCGCCCGCAACAAAAGGTATTAAAATTGTAATGGAAGTATCAGCACCGGCCGGAATTAATTTTGATTTAATAAAAGAAGCCCAGCTTGCACTTGGAAGGAGTCTTATTAAAGTACATTCTATAAAAATGTTATAGCAACATCGCAACAGCTTTAGCTTTATGTTCAGGGGCTAAATGGGCATATCTCAGTGTCATTTTAAGATCTGCGTGGCCCAACAACTCCCGGACGGTGTTAAGGTCAACCCCGTTCATTACAAGCTTTGAAGCGAAAGAATGCCTTAGATCATGCCACCTAAAATCAGTAATCTGTGCCCGATCCTTAACACCTGCCCAAGATTTATTTACATTGTCTAATACATTCCCTTTTTCACCCGGAAAAACGAGTCCTTTACTTAATTCGCCTGTAACTTTTTTCCACTCCTTTAGCGTCTGCAAAGCAATGACATTTAGTGGGATATATCGAGTTTTTTTCTTTTTTGAAGTAACACCAGTAATCGTTAGTTGCTGAGTTTGTTCTAAATCAACATTGTCCCATGTTAATTGTGCCAACTCCCCCCATCGGACGCCAGTATTTAACGAGATAATAACCATCCGACGAAGATGGTCAGATACCGGCGGGAATAAAGGATAACCACGCTGTTCTCGCCACGCATTGCTGCGCTCCCTGGCCTGGTCCATCTCTCTTTCACGCGCATAAAGCGCATCTAATAAGCGGATTTCTTCATTTTTATCTAAATATCTTACTTTCGGTGAGCTATCTATTTCGAGTAATTTGAATTTAGCTAAAGAGTTGATTTGTAGGAAACCCCAGTCGACTGCTGTCGATATAAGCGATTTTAATGCAGTGATATCTCTGTTAATAGTAGAATTAGCTATGTCAGAACACTGACGATTTGTACGCCATGTCTCACACCTATACTCATTTATCTCTTCGAGTTCTTCATCTAAGAGATCCGCAAAAGCAGACTTGATACGTTTGATAGTCGCAACCCCGTCTTTATTTTTTACTTCACACCACCGTTGATATTGTCTGTCGATAAAAGAATCAAGCGTCATTTTTTTAGTTGGAATTTCTTTTGATGCTTTGTATTGAGCAGGGTCGCCGCCTAACGTTAAGCTCGCCAAAATTTTATCCGCTTTATCTCTTGCCTGTACAGCGCTAATTTTGTTACTTTGACCGATGGTGATGCGATTACGTTTGCCTTTGAACCTGTAAGAGACTATAAACGCGATGGACCCTGATGGTTGGATTCGAATTAAAAATCCCGGCAAATCAGTATCATATATTTCATAAACCTTTGGTGGCTTGACCTTTTTTTCAATATCGCTAATCAGTGTTTTTGTGATTTTATCGATCATATAATTCCCCGGTAAGATACGAAGTCCACATTAAGTCCAACGTCAGTATGAACACGTATCTTTGGGTATATAACGAAAAACGGTTACAAGCTACTAAATTGATATAATACTGCCATTTACTGTCTACCGAGATATATGGGTATTTACAACGATACTGTTGAAATCGCCTTCACACGGCAGGGGTCGCAGGTTCGAAACCCGCAGCGCCCACCAAATAAACAAAAGGGGTTAGCCGATAAGGCTCACCCCTTTTGTTTTGCGAAAACTCCACATTAAGTCGTGTGGCTCATTCTTTCTAAAATGTTGTGATGGTCCCCACCACATAACGTCAACTTCTTACACACTTCCCACTGATTCGTCTAAAGCAAAACGAACTTAACCAAGCTCAGCTGTTATGGCGATAAAACTATTTGAGCTCAGATCGTTACCGTCTGACACGCTCAATCAGCGTGTGCGGCCCGTCCCGAAACCAGCCGTTTTATTGTCACAGTGCCTACCGTTAATGCGCATACGCTCTCCTTCGCGCAGATCATAATAATCTCTCGGTGTATTTATGTTTCTGAAAGAATCAAGGTCCGGATCGACAAAGCGGACCGTGTCACCCGGAATAATTGTAGCCCGGATTTCGGGAAAAAATGATATGAGCCGCCGCTTTCCCGCCTCCAGAGCAGCTTCCATGGTAGAGATGCAGGACCGGCAGTACACGGCGTGCAACGGCTCCAGGCCGTCGTCACTCTCGGGAATGATGACATCCCCCTGGTGGCGGCGGGCTACAAGTGTCCTGATCAGGGAATCGTTCAGATATGGCATGTCACAGGCGACAGCGAATATGTGTGGTGTGCTGCTGTTGGTCAGTCCCGCATGCAGCCCGGCCAGCGCACCCATGTCCTGGTAGATATCCGGAACCATGCGGCAACCCAGAAATGCGTATTGATCGGGGGTGTTGGTCACCACAATCACCTCATCGAACAGTCCTGACAGCTGGCGGTAAATCGATTCGATAAACCGGCCGCCGCGGTAGGGGAGCAACGCCTTGTTGCTCCCCATGCGGCTTGACTTTCCACCGGCCAGAATGACGCCGGTAACTCCGGCAAACGGTGTGGTAGCTGTTTTGACAGCCAGTAATGCCATTACTGAACCGCTCCGCTGTGCCCCTGCTTTGTCGTGCTGTGGGCGTGGTCCGGAATGGAATAATCGACCGTTTCGGGGTGATGTTCGAAGATCGGGAAATACTTGGCCAGCAGTACGAAAAAGAGGACATGGGCGGCGATGATGCCGATGGTGACCAGTGATTCGATGATCGAAGGATAGTAGATCGCCTGGTCAGCCTGCTCCATGCCGAACATGGAGACATTGAAGCGGTTCAGCACCAGGCCGAAGATGACCAGCGATGCCCCGCGCAGCTGCATCCGCTGGTCTACTCGGCACTGCTTCTTCATGAACATGATCATCGGCATGATAATACCGATGATCATCTCTGCCGCAAACAGGGCCAGCAGGCTGGGGCGGTCGAAGAGCGGGCCGTGTGATAGCAAGGCTGTGGCGCCGATTTTTACCACAAGATACACCCCCAGCACCCAGGGGAGGATTTTGGTTAGAATCTCCAGCAGTTCGGATTCATCCGGCTGTCCCATGAAACGATGCACCATGGTGGCTTCGAGGATGATAATCGAGATGCCGGTAAAAATGGCTGAGAGCCAGAACAGCAGCGGCAGCAGCGGGTTGTACCAGAGGGCGTGCAGTTTATCCACGGCGATCAGGAAAAAGGTGCCTAAGGATGACTGGTGCAGAGTCGAGATTGAGGCAGCGCCGATCACCAG
>CAIRND010000038.1 GCA_903879825.1 uncultured Geobacteraceae bacterium | reverse complement strand
GCTCCAGCTGGACAGCAAAGCACCAACCACCAGCTTTGAAGATTTTGCCAACGGCGAGAATCGCTATAAAGTGTTGAAGAAGATCAACCCGGAGACGGCGGCCCTGCTGATGAAGAAGGCCAGTGACTGGACCGCCAGTCGCTTCGAGTATTATCAGAAGCTGGCAGCACTCAATTACGATAAGTAATGCTGATGCGGACCACCTCTATCCACGCCTCTTTCAGGTGGGGATAGAGGTGCGGTTCGACAGAGTCACGTTTCCCACCTGGGGTGCAATGTCATGGCTAAAACAATTTTTATTGCTGCAACCGGTCAGAACTGCGGAAAAACAACAACGTGCATCGGGTTGATGCATCAGGCTTTAAAAAAGTACGGTAGAGTTGGCTTTATAAAACCCCTCGGGCCTAAACCGACCACGTTCCACCGCTGGACGGTGGATAAGGATGCTGCCCTGGTCGCGCAGGTGTTTAAGTTGGAAAAAGACCTGCGCTGGATGTCGCCGGTGGTGGTTCATGCCGATACGACGCGCAAAATGGTGGATGGAGATATTTCTCCACATGAATTTCACGAGAAGATAGTACACGCGCATACCGAGCTGGAAAAGAAGTGCGACTTCATTATTGTCGAAGGATCGGGACACCCCGGAGTCGGTTCGGTGATGAAGACCTCTAACGGCTGCATCGCGCGGATGTTGAATGCGCCGGTGTTAATGGTAACCGGCGGCGGTCTGGGAAATGTTGTTGATAAAATATATATGGGGTTAGCTGTTTTTGAAAAAGAGGGGGTAGAAGTACGGGCTGTTCTCGCCAATAAGCTTATTCCGGAAAAACGCGATCGTACTCTGGATTATCTGACCCGTGCTCTTGCTGATGAAAAGTTAAAGATGATCGGCGGCATTGATTATCACCCGGTACTGGCTAACCCGACACTCAGGCGTGTATCAAAGTTGCTCGGATTACCGCTTCAGGGCAACAGTCGCAACCTGAGCAAAATAATTCACCATGTCCAAATTTGTGCCGCATCCACTCAGCGGGTTACTGAACTGATCCGCGAACCGTCCCTGTTGAGTGTTACCAGCAGTCGTGATGAACTGCTGGTAACGCTTGCACATCTCTACAAGTTGCCTGCATATCGTTCTCTGATTGTCGGCCTGGTTATCCCCGGCGTAGCACCAATTAGCACCATCACCCAGATGATTCTCGATCGAAGCAATATTCCCTACATGCGCGCCGAGAAACTTACAACGGCAGAACTGCACCGCACCATCACCGATGATGTTTCAAAAATTACTGCAGATGATACAGAAAAGCTGGGACTAATCCGCCGGCTGGCAGAAACGTACATTAATTTTGACCTAATAGATGAACTTTTTTGAGCTTGAATAGATATTTAAAGAGACGGTCTACTACTGAGTCTCTACACGCACCGCACATTTTTCAGGGGGTACATACACACCATGGATAAGATTATCGGAATCACGGAACTTGCCCTGCGTGACGCACACCAGAGCCTCATCGCCACCCGTCTTGGTATCGACGACATGACCGACATCTGCGATGAACTTGATAACGCCGGTTACTGGTCAATCGAGTGCTGGGGCGGAGCCACCTACGATTCATGTATCCGCTATCTGAATGAAGATCCGTGGGAACGTCTGCGTACCTTCAAAAAACTTATGCCGAAGACTCCCCTGCAGATGCTGCTGCGAGGTCAGAATCTTCTCGGTTACCGCCACTATCAAGACGAAGTTGTTGAACGCTTTGTCGATAAATCCGCTGAAAACGGTATGGACGTCTATCGCCTTTTCGATGCGTTGAACGACCTGCGCAACCTTGAAACTTCAGTCAAAGCGGTCAGGAAAGCAGGAAAACATGCGCAAGGCACCATTTGTTACACCGTTAGTCCGGTTCACACTATCGACCTTTTTGTCGATCAGGCCCGTCGCCTGGAAGACATGGGCGTGGATTCAATCTGTATAAAGGACATGGCCGCGTTGATCAAACCACAAGCAGCCTTTGATCTTGTCACCGGAATCAAAGCGGCCTGTCCAAAACTGAGACTCCACCTGCACGCCCACGCAACAACCGGCGTCACCCTAGTCAGTCTGATGAAAGCCGTGGAAGCGGGCGTTGATTGCGTTGACACCGCCGTCAGTTCCATGAGTCTCGGACCTGGTCATAACCCCACAGAAAGCTTCATGGAAATGCTTGAAGGTACCGGCTACACGACCGGAGTTGACTTGGGTACTGTGCTGAAGGTTAAAAAATACTTCGCGAAAACTCTGAGCCGTTATAAAGAATTTCAATCGGCCGTTACCGGCGTGGAAACCGAAATATTCAAAAGCCAGATCCCGGGCGGTATGCTTTCCAACATGGAAAGTCAGCTTAAACAGCAGGGTGCCGGAGACCGTCTTGATGACGTCATGGCTGAAATCCCGATTGTTCGCAAAGACACCGGCTATGTTCCATTGGTCACCCCGAGTAGTCAGATTGTCGGCACCCAGGCCGTACTCAACGTCCTTATGGGACGGTACAAAGTACTCACCGGTGAATTTTCCGATCTCATGCTTGGTTACTACGGTGACAGTCCCACTGATAAAAATCCTGAAATCGTTGCCATGGCTCAGAATCACGCCAAAAAAGCTCCGATTACCTGTCGTCCCGGTGACCTGCTTGATCCGGAATGGGACAAACTCAAAGCTGATGCTCTTGTCCTTTCAGGCAATAATGGTTCTGACGAAGATATTCTGACCTACGCCATGTTTCCGCAGGTCGCACCAAAGTTCTTTGAAAAGCGTCACGAAGGTCCCCTTAACCTGGGTAAGGATCCCGTCAGCGGAGCTACTGAAGCCGAAATAACTGCTGCACATCAGGGTAATATCACCGGACCGATTACCTATGCAGTTACCCTCAGCGGTCAGAAGCACAAGGTTGTTGTCGAGCCGTATAAAAAATAGCGTGTGCGGGGATACCGCAACTGAAATCGGCTCTTACTCCGCTTGAAATAATTTCATACACAGGTGAGGAACTAATGGCGCAGACAATTGAAGATAAAATTCAGGAACTAAACGATAAGAAAAACGAAATCGCCCTTGGTGGCGGCCGCGATAAAATCGACCAGCAGCACAGCCTCGGCAGCCTCACCGCTCGTGAGCGCCTCAGTTATATGCTTGACCAGGACAGTTTCCTTGAAAGTGGTATGTTCGCCAGGCATCGTTGTACCTATTTCGGCATGGAAGGTAAAAGCATGCCAAGCGAGGGCGTTGTTACAGGATCCGGCAGTATTGATGGCCGTCTTGTACACGTGGCCAGTCAGGATTTCACCGTGGCTGGCGGTGCTGCCGGAGAAATTCATTGCGACAAAATAGTTCAGATGATGGAAGCCTCGCTCAAAACCGGTTCACCCTTCGTCATGATTAATGATTCCGGTGGCGCCCGCATTCAAGAAGGTAACCACAGCCTCGGCGGCTATGGCCGGGTCTTCTACCAGAACGTCAAACTCTCCGGGGTCGTTCCCCAAATATCCCTGATTTGCGGGCCGTGCGCCGGTGGAGCTGTCTACAGTCCCGCTCTAACCGACTTTATCATTCAGACCAAAAGTGCCCGTATGTTCATCACCGGTCCAACGGTCATCAAGCAGGTCACCGGTGAAGTTGTCACCGCCGAAGAACTCGGTGGTCCTCACGCCCATATGACCATGTCCGGCGTCGTACACTTCATCGCCGAAGATGATAAAGACGCCATTGACATCGCCAGTCGCCTGCTCACATTTTTGCCATCGAACAACCTGGAAGATCCGCCTAAGTTTGATGCAGATGACGTCATTCTGCCAAATAAGGCTCTCAACAACATCGTCCCGCTTGATTCTAAACAGCGCTATGATGTCCGAGATGTTGTCCTCAATATTGTTGATGACGGCGATTTTATGGAAGTTCAGTCTGGCTACGCCGCCAATATTGTTATCGGGTTCGCACGCCTGCAGGGACGTCCGGTCGGTGTTGTCGCCAATCAACCCAATGCAATGGCCGGTGTTCTTGATATCAATGCTTCCGATAAAGCCGCACGTTTCATTCGTTTCTGTAACGCCTTTAACATTCCGTTGATCACCTTTGTCGATGTTCCCGGTTTTCTGCCCGGCGTTCAGCAGGAACACGGCGGTATTATCCGTCATGGCGCCAAGATGCTCTTCGCCTACTCATCTGCTACTGTCCCCAAGCTCACCGTAGTCCTGCGTAAATCATATGGCGGCGCCAATCTGGCTATGTGTGCCAAAGATCTGGGTGCAGACCGTGTCCTTGCGTGGCCTTCGGCAGAAATTGCCGTTATGGGAGCCGAAGGAGCTGTTGATGTTATCTTTCGCAAAGAGATCAAAGCTGCCGCAGACCCTAAAGTCAGGCGTCAGGAGCTGATAGACGAGTATCGGGATAACTTCGCCACACCCTTTGCTGCAGCCGCCTGCAACCAGGTTGACGACGTTATCGAGCCGGCGAACACCCGGCGTGAACTGGCCATGGCTCTCGATATCCTCAACCGCAAACGTGAATTACGGCCACCGAAAAAACATGGCCTGATTCCGATGTAATAACACCGTATAAGGGAGAATATTATGCCGGATACCAAAATAGAGCCTGAAACCTTAATGATAATATCAGCCGCAATCGCCGCCTATCTGGGCAAAAATGTGCGCATCCGTAAAGCCCGTTTCATAAAGGATCGGAGCTCCAGTCTCTGGTCGTTGCAGGGTCGTGTATCAATGCAGGGTGGGCGCTAGTAATCCAATAAACAGCCAATACAAATGTAAGAGGAGACGAAACGTGCAACTTACCCTGACAATAGATGCAAAAAAGTATGTGGTTGATGTTGAAGTAATCGAAGGTGAAGAAGTGCGTCTGCCTGACTCAATACACGAATCGACCTCTACCCTCAAAACGCACGCAGTCGCGCTTGCACCTGCCGCACTCAGCGTAACACCATCCGCTGATGGTCTGGCTGACAACAAAGTCTGTCGTAGTCCGATCGCCGGTGTCGTTTTCAAGATAAATGTCACTGTCGGTCAGAAGATTGCTGCCGATGAACTGGTAGCGATTCTTGAAGCCATGAAGATGGAAACCAACATCACCGCCCACGATGCCGGTACGGTAAAGAAAATTTACGTATCTCCCGGTGAAGCGGTCAAAAACGGTCAGGTCTTGATTGAATTCGAATAAGAATAAACTTCTCAGTTTTAGTTTTGTTTCTTTCAATCGCAAAAGGGGATATTCACGCCATGGCAGAGAGAATGATACGCATACTTGTTGGTAAGCCGGGACTGGATGGTCATGACCGGGGGGCAAAAATAATCGCCCGGGCTTTTCGCGACGCCGGATTTGAAGTTATTTACACCGGACTGCATCAGACTCCGGATCAGATTGTCGCTGCCGCCATTCAGGAGGATGTCGACTGTATCGGTCTGTCGATCCTGTCCGGCGCTCACAATACTTTATTGCCCCGTGTCTGCCAATTGTTGAAGGAAAAGTCCGCCGAAGACATCAAAGTTTTTGGAGGGGGCGTTATTCCCGAAGATGATATTCCGGGACTGAAGGCTGCCGGCATTGCCGAGATATTCACCCCGGGAACATCCACGGCTGACATCTCCGGTTGGGTCAGAGACAATATTCAGCCGCGGGCATAACCGCAGAGCTTCAATACTTATTATCATAGCTGTTTACGAGAGGAGACGCATGAACATCCAGGAACGTAAAGAAAAGTGGAGAGCCGTTGTGGCCAAAAATATCGCCCGTTCACCTGAGCGGATGGAAAAGTTTCTGACTACGTCCAGCATTGAGATGGAGCGCTGCTTCACACCTGGGTTTGAATATCCTGGTTATGAAGAACAATTGGGTTTTCCCGGAGAATACCCTTATACACGCGGTGTTCAGCCAACGATGTATCGCGGACGCTTCTGGACCATGCGTCAGTATGCCGGTTTTGGTACAGCCAAAGAGTCAAACGAACGCTACAAGTATCTGCTTTCTGCCGGCCAGACCGGTCTCTCGATCGCTTTTGACCTGCCGACTCAGATGGGCTATGACTCCGATGCTGGCATGAGTCTCGGGGAGGTCGGTAAAGTTGGTGTGGCGATCGATTCACTGGCCGACATGGAGGTGCTGTTCGACGGTATCCCGCTCGACAAGGTATCCACCTCCATGACGATCAATTCCACTGCGGCCGTTCTGCTCTGCATGTACATTGCTGTAGCTGAAAAGCAGGGCGTCTCTGCGGATAAGATTTCCGGAACGATCCAGAACGATATCCTTAAAGAGTACATGGCTCGCGGTACCTACATCTATCCGCCAAAAGAATCGATGAGGATCATCACCGATATATTTGCTTACTGTAAAGACAATGTACCCAAGTGGAATACCATCTCCATCTCCGGTTACCATATCCGCGAGGCCGGTTCCAGCGCCGTACAGGAAGTTGCTTTCACTCTTGCGGATGGTATCGCGTACGTTGATGCTGCCATCAAAGCGGGTCTGGAAGTTGATGAATTCGCACCGCGCCTGGCCTTCTTCTTCAATGCTCACAATAATCTTTTTGAAGAAGTTGCTAAATTCCGTGCCGCCCGGCGTATCTGGGCTAAAATCATGAAAGAGCGTTTCGGTGCGAAAGACCCAAAATCACTGATGCTCCGCTTCCATACTCAGACCGCCGGCTGTACCTTGACCGCCCAGCAGCCTGACAATAATATCACGCGTGTTACCATTCAGGCGCTGGCAGCGGTTCTGGGAGGAACGCAGTCATTGCATACCAACTCCCGTGACGAAGCGCTGGCTCTGCCTACAGAGGATTCTGTCAGGATCGCTCTGCGCACACAGCAGGTCATCGCCTATGAATCAGGCGCTGCAGACAGTATTGATCCGCTCGCCGGCTCGTTTCTGGTGGAATCACTGACTGATCAGATCGAAAAAGAAGCGCTGGAATACATCGAAAAAATTGACACGCTGGGGGGAGCTGTAGAGGCGATTTCGCGCGGTTTCCAACAGAAGGAAATCCAGGATTCGGCCTACGCATACCAGAAAGCCATCGAGAAGGAAACGCTGATAATCGTCGGCGTCAACAAGTTCACCGTTAAGGAACCGCCTCCGACCGGCCTGTTGAGGGTAAAAGAAGCGGTGGAAATCTCCCAGAAAGCATCGCTGGCAGCAATGAAAGGCGGGCGGGATGAGGCAGCCGTAAAGGCCGCTCTGGTAACACTGGAAGCTGCCGCTAAAAGCACGGACAACCTGATGCCATCTATTCTGGTAGCGGTCAAAGCGTACGCGACACTCGGTGAAATTGCCGATGTATTCAGAGACGTATTCGGAAAACATATAGAGACAGTCGTGCTGTAATTCAAAAAAGGAGTCAGTGCATGCTTACTAAAATTAATCACATCGGCATTGCCGTAAAATCCCTTGACGACTCTATTTCGTTCTACCGTGATAACCTCGGTATGGTCTTTGCCGGTATTGAGGAAGTCGCTGAGCAGAAGGTGCGGGTCGCCATGCTGGAGGTCGGTGAATACAAAATAGAGCTTCTGGAGCCTACGTCAGTGACAGCCCGGTTGCCAAATTTATCGAAAAGAATGGCACCGGCGTTCACCACATAGCATACGAAGTTGCGGATATTGAGGCGGCAATAGCCAAGCTCCGGGGCGATGGTGCCCGTATGGTCGACGAAACACCTCGCAATGGTGCCCACGGAACACGCATCGCTTTTATACACCCGAAAAGCAGTAACGGTGTGCTGACAGAACTCTGTCAAATACATGTATAATCAGAGTAAAAACAAAGAGTAAGCTCAAATTGCCACGGTAAAATGACCCGACATATTTTAACTTTACCTAAAAAACTGGGAATTGATTATTACCTTGCGTTTTGTGGATTATATGTGTAAAAAAACGTGCATATATTGTAGAATAGTACCATCTGTCTGGTCTTAAGAGCAGCTATTTGTTCTTACTAAATTTTATTTTAACTAAACTGGATGCCCGTATGAAAAAGAAAAAAATGATCATATCCCAGGAAACGATGGACGTTGACTTTGTGCGCAAAGTCGAGGCCCTTTCCGGTACCTCGGTACGGCGTTGTTTCCAATGCGGTAAATGCTCGGCAGGTTGTCCTATGGCCACTTTTATGGAGCATCCACCGAACCGCGTTGTTCGTTTGTTGCAGCTTGGCCAATGGCAGCGCATTCTGGCCGGACGTTCCATCTGGTACTGCGCTTCGTGTGAAACCTGTTCCACCCGCTGTCCCAACAAAGTTCACCTGGCTTCCATCATGGACGCGCTGCGTAAACTCTCCTGGGATGCGGAAGGAGCTTCCAAAGAAAGCTACGTGCAGCTGGCAAATAAACTTTTTCTGCAGAACATCCGTACCTATGGCCGCCAATACGAAATGCGCCTCGCCGCCGTCTTTAATGTTAAGTCAGGGCAGTTTCTTAAAGACTTGATGCTTGGACCTAAGTTGCTCGCCAAGGGTAAGCTGAAGCTGTTTCACAGCAAAAACAAGAATTTGTCCGAAATTGAAAAAATCTTTACCCGCATCGAAGAGATGCGC
>CAIRND010000037.1 GCA_903879825.1 uncultured Geobacteraceae bacterium | reverse complement strand
GGCATGATATTGCTCAGGAAGTTTTTAGCAGCCGACGTGCAGTAAACTTTGGCTTGCGGAGCCTGCTCCAGCAGATACGACAGGGAACCGGAGTGGTCGTGCTCGGTATGGTTGATAATAATGTAATCGATAGTTTTTGGGTCTACCAGTGATCGAACCTTGTCCATGTATTCATCGACAAATTTTTCTTCGACAGTATCAATCAGTACTGTTTTGTCAGCCCATTTGAGAAGGTAGGCATTGTAACTGGTGCCGTGCTCCGTCGGGAAAAGATCATCAAAAACGCGCAAATCAGGGTCTTCTGATCCGATCCAGAAAAGTCCCGGTTTAATTTCTATTGGTCCCAGCATAACGTGTAATCTCCTTTTTTGTGCAGCTATCCGCAGCATTGAGGCGTCTGCATGCTTTGTTGACTTCAATGTCGTGCCAAGTCGGCGCGCCAATATATCAGAACTGATATCTTCTGTACAAGCCGCAAATGTAAACTTTGCAATTGTTTCGACAGACTGTTTCTGCTACATAGATTGGCATGAAAGATAAGATTCGTGCACGAATAGACATGTTGCGGCCGTTGCTGAAAGACTCTGTACCTGAAGTCAGGACCTCCGCAGCTGCTGCAATTGAAACCTTGGAAGCGGTTAGTAGTGTTGATGATATTCTTGCCGTGCTTAAAACGGGAACCATGGGGGCCCGAATCGGTGCCATCTATGCCCTCGGTACTATTGGCGGGGAGAAAGTACTCCCCCCGTTAGTCTATTGTGCCCGGCGGCCTGAAGTTGATATTCGTTCGGCAGCGGTGGAAATGTTGGGGAGACTGGCTTTGCCGGCAACTCTGCCGGTTCTGGTCGAGCTTCTTGATGATGAAAACCGGTCGGTACAGGGGCGGGTAATAGCGGCGCTGCGTAATTTTACCGTCACTCCGGATGTCCTTAATAAACTACGTTCTTTTCTGACTGCAGCTGACGGTGTACTCGAGGCCGAAGCGGCAACAACCCTGGCAAAACTGCGTGACCACTACTCCCTGGGCCTGATCGAAGCCCTGTTGACGTCTCCCTATGCTTCCACGCGGCAGGCTGCCGCCATTGCTTTAAGTCATATACCGCTTTAGTAACATCAAAATCTAACCCCTCTAAATCCCGGCTAATCAGTAACCAAATAATGTCCGCTCGCAATTAATTGCCCGATATCAATACATTTCAACAGCGGATCGACTGCTGCAACTATCTGCGAAAATTGTACCCCATCCGGGCCTACCAGCGCCTGATCGCGCGGGACGGCTAAGCGCGTACCGTCACCATCAATCAATATCCGCACCAGTGGCGCGTTTTCATCCAGAGGGTTCGGGCGTGACACAATTGCAATTTCGTTGGTATCAAGTCGTACCAGAGTACCTACCGGATAGTTCCCCATCATTTCCACGAAGCGCTCTACCAGTGCCCCATTCAGGATGGTATTGGTCAGTTTCTGCATTTCGTTCAATGCTGCTCGTGGGTTGATCGGCATTTGGTAGACGCGCAGTGTGGTAATGGCATCGTAGGTATCGGCAATGGCAATAATATCAACCAGCTGGTTAAAAGGGAGGTTACGTGCCCAGACAGGATATCCGCTCCGATTATGGTGCAGGTGATGACCCAGAACAATGGAGGAAATATGCGGTGCCAATCCCTTCATTTCCCGGATGATTTTGGAACCAAGTTCCGGGTGCCGCTTCATTTCATCAAACTCTGCGCTGGAAAGCTTTCCCGGTTTATTGAGAATATCTTTTGAAATCAGTGTCTTGCCGATGTCATGCAGTTGTCCTGCAATACCCAAATCCCGCACGGTTACGGCATCAAGACCAAGAGTCGCCCCCAATGCCATCGACAATACGCCGACATTGACACAATGATTAAAGGTGTAATTGTCATAATCCTTGATCATGGTTAAGCCGAGCAGTGCACACGGCTCCTGCATTGTGACTTCAACCATCTGTTCGACAACCTGAATCATCGGGGCACTGTTGGGGACGCGCCCGCGTTCAATGTCGTTGCAGAGTGTTCTGATGGTTGAGAGCGCTTTGTTGTATGTCCCTACATGGTCGCCCGCAGTGCCTTCCGGCAGTTGCTCCTCATCTTGTT
>CAIRND010000036.1 GCA_903879825.1 uncultured Geobacteraceae bacterium | reverse complement strand
GTCAGCAACCGAAGCACGTCAGTTGGCTGTTTCAGGTGCAGATGTCGTGCGTCAAACAGAATATGAAGTGGGGGAGATCGCCCGGGCGGTGCAAGAATCCACCAAGGTGATGCAGGCCCTTAACGAGCGCTCCCTGCAGGTGGGTGAAATTGTCGATGTCATCATCGAAATTACCGACCAGACCAATCTTCTGGCGCTTAATGCCGCAATCGAAGCGGCCCGGGCGGGGGAACATGGCCGTGGCTTTGCCGTGGTCGCCGATGAGGTGCGCAAACTTGCCACCAGCACGGCAGCAGCAACAGTTGGCATCACCGAGCGGGTCAAGGCAATTCAGGTGGATGCCAGCCAAGCCGTTTCCGCCATGAACAAAAGCCTGGAACGTGTCAAAGTCGGTGTTGTACATGCCGGGCAGGCGGGAGAGTCCTTGAAGCAGATAGTCGAGAGTGTGGCATCGTTGCAGGGAATGGCCAGCGAGATTGCAACAGCCACGGTAGAGCTTTCCGCCACCGCAGAACAGATAACCACTGATATTGTCAATATCGAGCATATTTCAGAAATGACGGTCAAGTCTGCTGCCGCGATTGCGGTTGAATCGGATTCCCTGGCCGGGCTTTCCGTTGACCTGAAGAACGAGATCAGCCGATTTACCCTGAATGAGAAAGAAAATACTGTTGTTGTGCCGGCGACAATTATCAACGAAAAAGAAAGCAGACGCCTGACCTGGCTGACGCCCAGTGGCAGTTATGCTTCATAAGAATAACCATACAAACATTCAAGATAACCTTTCTCAGGTAAAATCCCTGCTTGCCCGCCATCAGTTGCTTGAAACACTGGTGCAAAAGCAAAACAGGGTAGAATTGCAAAAGGTAATGGATCAACTTGATCCCGGGCCAATTGCGCGCATTTTGGAAGAATTATCCACTGAAGAGCGACAGATTGTTTGGCAGCTTGTCTCAGACACCAAAAAAGAGGAAATACTTCTGGAAACGGAGGATTCAGTTCGCGTGGAGCTGCTTTTTGAGGTCACACCACAGATCCAGAGTACTAAGATCAGGGTTTTTGACCTTTTCGAAGGGCGCTTGCGGCAGATCCCCATTGAAACACGGGAAGACCTGGCACAAGCCAGGCCAATCTGGGTCGATCTGGTAAATCCTGAAGATGAACAACTTGTCTGGGCAAGTGAAATATTTGGTGTCGAGTTGCCTGACCCGAGGGAGCTAACCGATTTGGAGGCGAGTGCCCGTTTCTATGTCGAAGATAATGGAGAGGTGCATTTGCACTCCGACTTTCTTCTTGATCGAGGGGATGAATCGCGCAACGTAATGGTCGCGTTCATTTTGAATGGAGGGACGCTGTTCTCAATCAGAAACGGAGAGTTGCCGGTTTTTCGCTTACAGCGTTTACGTGCCAGAGCCCAATCAGGTTACGTTTCTGAGGCAAAAGATGTGCTTTTAGATCTTTACGCCGCTGACGTGGAATACTCTGCGAACGCTCTTGAGGATGTGTATTCGGAGCTGGAAGCGGTCGGTAAACAGGTGTACGGCACTGATATGACAGACGAGGAGTCTGCAAAAATCCTCGCCTCCATAGCTGAGGAGGAGGATCTTAACGGGCGTATTCGCCGTAATGTGCGTGATACCCGGCGTGCCCTGTCCTTTTTGATGCGCAGTAAATTTCTTACGGAAACTCAGCATGAGGACGTTCGCGAAATATTACGTGATATTGAATCATTGGATGGGCATACCGCATTCCTGTTCAATAAAATAAACTTTCTGATGGATGCCGTTGTCGGTTTCGTTAATATCAATCAAAACAAGGTTATCAAGCAGCTGACAATAATTAGTATTATCTTCATGCCACTTAATTTTTTGGCCGGCGTTGGAGGTATGTCTGAGTATTCAATGATGACGCAGGGGATCCCGTGGCCAGTTTCGTACAGTATATTTACTCTTGGGATGGTTTTGGTTGGGTGGATAACCTTTGTGTGCCTGCGCTTTTTTGGCAATAGGAACGTAAAAAGAGGCACCGCGTCACACAGGTAATGGCTACGGATTTAAGTGTGGGTTCCTGTCACCGCTTATTCCGGTAGCCGTATTATAAAAAGATATTTCAGATTGTATCTGATAGGAGTCTCTCAATATCCGCATCTTATTAATCTGTATGTCCAACGCCTCAAATCCGCCCGAAAACGGCAGGCGGCACCATGTGCCCAGTGCTGTAAGCCACCGGCACATGGTTAGCACAGCCCCACTGCAATTCCACTTTCGGTACCAGTCTCATTCATGTCCGGCAGGATCATAGGTCTGTGGCAGGCCCCGCAGGTGGTTCCTTCCTGCAGTTTGGTCCAGAATACCCGATTTTCGGAATCACACCAGTCGCAACACCAGTAATAATAGTCTTCATTCAATCTGATCTTCATCGCAATCTCCTCCATTTGTTTTTTTCTACTATACACACCAAATATTACAATCACGTGTAGATTGGATAAACTCTTTGTGAATTTTACTGGCGGGAGCAGGTAACTGAAATTTCTACATAATCGTTATACGACCGCAACATGTTTGTAACAATTGTAT
>CAIRND010000035.1 GCA_903879825.1 uncultured Geobacteraceae bacterium | reverse complement strand
GTCCAGCGGTTGGTGGGTGAGGTAGAGGACGCTGGTACCGCCCGCCTCCTCCTTGCCGTAAATCGCCTGATGATAACGTTCAGGGCGGTTCTTGAGGCGTTTTTCTGCTTCCTTAAGCATATCGCCGCGTGTGCCGTAGGTAATGGCGGTTGGGCAGGCGGTGGCACAGGCGGGCTGCAGCCCTTCTTTGATACGGCTGTAGCAGCCGGTGCATTTGCGCACCAGCGGGAACGCCTTGCTCCATTCGTACTTGGGAACGCCGAACGGGCAGGCGATCATGCAGAAACGGCAGCCGATGCAGCGACCGGCATCGTATACCACCGGTCCTTCGGCGGTCTTATTGAAGGCGCCGACCGGGCAGACCGAGGCGCAGGCCGGTTCGTTGCAGTGCATACACATTTCTTTATAGAAGGCGAACTCGTTCTGGCCGTTCTTCTGGTAATCCTTGAACTTGACGCGGGTGAAGGTGTATTCCGACATCAGCGGCGGGTTCTGATACCCCTCGCCGCTGAAGAACTTCGTATTCTCAGCTTTCAGCTGGTTCCACTGTTTGCAGGCGACCTGGCAGCCACGGCAGCCGGTGCATTTGGTCGTATCGATCAGGAACGATTTTGTTTTATCAAAATTTATTGGTGTTGAACTCATGCCTTGTTACCCCCTTTTTCAAGATTACAGAGAAACGCCTTGAATTCGGGAATGCCGGTATTGATACAGCCGACCGTCGGGGTCAGCAAATTAGCGCTGTCACCAGTGGAGAGACCAGCGTAACCGAAATGCCACGGCATGCCGATCTGTTCGATCATTTTCCCTTCAACATTGAACGGTTTGAGACGCGAGGTGATCAGGGCGACAGCCTCGATCGTGCCTCGTTCCGTAGTGACACGGACCTTGTCACCCTTCTTGATTCCCTTCAGCCTGGCCAGAGTGTCGCTCATTTCCACGAACATATCCGGCACCAGCTCATTCAGCCAGGGGAGAGAGCGGGTCATGCCGCCGGTCTGCCAATGTTCCGTCATGCGGTAGGTTGTGCCGATGAACGGAAATTTAGCCAGGTCGCTGGAAACATTTTTCGGAATCTTGACCGCCGGGCTGTTCTGTACCTTTGACATCAGGTTGCGCGCCGGACTTTCCACCGGTTCGTAATGTTCAGGGAACGGGCCGTCCTTCATATCCAGCGCATAGAGCCGGGCATGCCCTTCAGGAAGCATGATGAACGGATATTTGCCCTCCTTGTCGTCCTTCATTGGCGGCCAGGGGCCGTCGGGGATATCACCTTTCCATTTCTTTTCCGTTGCGTCCCAGGCGATGACGATCCGCTTGGGGTTGAACGGTTCACCGGCCGGGTTGACCGAGGCGCGGTTGTAGATGATGCGACGGTTCACCGGCCAGCACCACGACCATTTGGGGAACATACCGAGACCGGTCGGATCGGAATCGTCACGGCGCGCCATCTGGTTGCCCTCTTTGGTATAAGAGCCGCTGTAGATCCAGCAGCCACAGGAGGTGGAACCGTCGGCCTGCAGGTGCTTGAACATCGGCACCGGATCACCGGCTTTGAACTCCAGGGTCTTATCCTTGTCAATAATTGTCATGTCTTTGGTGAATGAACCGTTGATCTCTTTGGCCACCAAATGCACATCCGGCTCATGGCCGTTGCCGTAATTCCAGGACAACTTGGTGATCGGCTCCGGGAAAACTCCCTTGTCTTTGGTGTAGAGATTTTTCATCCGTTTATAGAACTGATCGATAATCCACAGGTCACTCATGGATTTGCCGACCGGTTCGACCGCCTTGTAACGCCACTGAGCCCAGCGACCGGAGTTGGATATGGAACCTTCCTTCTCCACAGATGACGCGGCAGGCAGCATGAATACTTCGGTCTGGATATCCTTGGGGTTGACACCGGGGCGTTTCCAGAAGATGGAGGTCTCGGTCTCCCACAGATCCACCGTGACCAGCCATTTCAGTTTGCCCAATGCCGTGCGGGCATTGCCGGAATCGGGGCCGCCGACCGCCGGGTTCATTCCCATGCAGACCAGTCCTTCCAGCTCACCTTTACCCATTTTCTCCATGATCTTGCCATAGGCATAATTCCCCATGCGTTTGGGGAGATAGGAGTAGCAGAAGTCGTTGGCGGCCGTGGCGTTATCGCCGTACCAGGCTTTCAACATGCTTGTGATGTATTTCGGAGTATTTCCTAGCCAGTTGGCGCTCTTGGAGTCCTTGGTCTTTGGGGTCCACTTTTCAACATAGGCCTTGAGGTCGGTGTTGTCGAACTCAGGTGATTTCAGGTAACCGGGTAGCAGGTGAAAGAGCAAGCCGTAGTCTGATGAACCCTGAACGTTGGATTCTCCACGCAGGGCGTTGACTCCGCCACCGGCGATGCCGATGTTGCCGAGCAGCATCTGCAGCATGGCAACTGCGCGCACATTCTGAGTGCCGTGGGTTGATTGGGTAATGCCCATGGCATAGAGAATAGTGCCGGCCTTGTCGGGACGACCGGTGGCACAGAAGTTTTTGGCAACCTTGAGATAGTCCTCTTTTTTTGTGCCGGTGATGGAGCAGACCATGTCAACGTCGTAACGCGAATAATGCTTTTTGAGCAGCTGGTAGACACTGCGGGGATTCTTCATGGACAGGTCACGCTTCGGATTGCCGTCAGTACCGGACTCATAGGCCCAGGACTTCAGGTCATAGGTTTTTTCCTGATCATCGAAGGAACAGAACATGCCGTCTTTGAAATCGTACGTCTCGCCGACTAAAAAGGTGGCATTAGTGTACTCGCGGACGTATTCCTCATGGATCTGATTGTTCTGCAGGGCGTAATTAATCATGCCGCCCAGAAAGGCGATGTCGGTGCCGGGACGGACCTGGGCATACATATCCGCCTTGGAGGCGCTGCGGGTGTAACGTGGATCAACGACGATCAGTTTGCCGCCGCTATCCATTGCTTCTTCAATCCATTTAAAAGAGATCGGGTGATTCTCGGCCGGGTTGCAGCCGATGATAAAAATGCTGTCGCTATTCTTCAGGTCTATCCAGTGATTCGTCATTGCCCCACGTCCAAATGAAGCCGCCAGACCGGCGACTGTTGAGGAGTGTCAAAGTCGGGCTTGATGTTCCAACTGCCCGACCCCCATAGCACGGGCAAACTTTGACCAGAGGTAGCACTCTTCGTTGTCCAGTCCGGCTCCGCCGAAAAAGGCCATGCCGTCGGTGCGGTTAACGACGTATTCCTTGTTGTCCTTTTTGTTCAGTTCGGTGGCCTTAAAGGTTTTATCGCGGGTTTCTTTCATGCGGAGAGCGATTCTGTCCATCGCCCAATCCCAGTTTTTCTCCACGAATGTATCGGATCCTGGGGCGCGGTACATGATTTTCTGCAGGCGTCGGTCATTGACCGCCACTTGGTAGAGAGAGCTCCCCTTGGAACAGAGCGCGCCCTGGTTGATTGGGTGCTTGGGGTCTCCCTCGATATTGACGATTTTGCCATCCTTGGTGTGGACCAGAAGCCCGCACCCGACGGCGCAGTAGGGGCAAATGGTGGTGGAGGCTTTTAGCCCCTTGATTCGTGTTACCGGGGCATCAGCGTTTGCTTCGCTCGGTGTGCCGCTTAAGGCGATCCCGGCAGCCGTCAGCGCCCCTCCCTGTAAAAACTGTCTGCGTGACATTCCCATGTGTTGCATACTCCTTTTGATATGTAAAAGTGGCAAAATGCCCAAAATAGTGTGACAATCGCCGTATACCGCAAATGGTGTGCCAATAGCGTTTACGCTGTCATATACCAATGTGCTAAAGCCCCGTAATGCAGGGGTTGCCGGGATGAACCGGAAAAATATATTCCAGAAACCACAGGTTGAATTTTCAATAGTGTGTAAATTTGTCTCAAAATGGGCATATTTAACGAGATGTGTGCGTAGCTGACGGCGATACCATCATGCAACTATTTGACTCTTGTATTCTGATCGTAATAAGGCTATAGAGTTTTTATTAACTCCATTTCCATGGAAGCACATACGTCGCTGGCGGGCGTCCCGGTCTTCAAAACCGGTGGGGGGGATGAGAAATTCCCTCGGTGGGTTCGATTCCCATGTGCTTCCGCCATATCTCTCCTCATCACATATCCGGCGACCCCATGAAGAACCTCATTCTCGGCACGGCCGGGCATATCGATCACGGCAAGACCTCTCTCGTTAAAGCATTGACCGGTGTTGATACCGATCGACTCCCTGAAGAAAAATTACGCGGCATCACTATTGAACTCGGTTTTGCTGGTCTCGTTCTTCCCGGAGGGATTCATTTCGGCATTGTCGATGTGCCTGGTCACGAAAAATTCGTGCGCACTATGGTTGCCGGGGTAGGGGGGATGGATCTGGTGATGCTGATTATTGCTGCGGACGAGGGGGTAATGCCTCAGACCCGCGAGCATCTTGATATCTGTCAGCTACTCGGCGTGCGCAGAGGGATTGTGGTCCTGACCAAAAGCGACCTGGTCGATCCGGACTGGCTGGACCTTGTTGGAGAGGAGGTGCGGGAATTTTTGGCCGGCAGCTTCCTTGAAACAGCTCCGATTATGCCGGTGTCGTCGCGAAGCGGCAGCGGGCTTGATCGGCTGCGGGATGAACTCGGTCTTATCGCCCGTGAACTGGAGCAAAAACGGAGCGAGGGGCCGTATCGCCTGCCGGTGGACCGGGTGTTTACACTGGCAGGTTTCGGAACGGTCGTTACCGGTACACTCCTGTCTGGCTCGGTCACCGTTGGCGACGAGGCGGAGCTATTGCCGTCCGGCCTGTCCTGCAGGATTCGCGGTATTCAGGCCCACGGTGCGAAGACTGAAACGGGGCGCGCCGGTTCACGGCTGGCGCTCAATCTTCAGGGGGTGGATCATCATGAGGTACGGCGCGGTGATGTCGTTGTCCCCGCCGGGGTCTACCGTTCCACCCGAATCGTCGATGTTTCTCTGAATCATCTGGCTACGGCACCGCGCAGCCTGAAACATCGTGCAGGGCTGCGGTTTCACTCGTCCACCCATGACGTTCCCGCCACGGTGATTCTGTTTGACCAGGACAGTCTCGAACCGGGTGAGAGTGCCTTTGCCCAGTTACGCCTTGCCCGTCCTGTCCTGCTCCTGAATGGTGATCCCTTCGTACTCCGTTCATCATCTCCGTCCGCCACTGTTGCCGGCGGCCGGATTCTTGACCCCTTTCCTCCCGGCCGTAGACGGCGGTCGGTCGAGGCGCTGGAACTGCTTGAGAATCTGTCGTCAGGTGTCGACAGTGGCGTTCTTGCCGGAATGGTATCGGGTAGCCTCCTCTCGAGTATTACTCATGCCGAACTATCGACCCGGAGCGGCATCACTTCCAAGCGCCTGGAAGCTGCTCTGGCTCATCTGCTGGCGTCCGGCGCTATCGTGCAGGTAATGCGCGATCCCAAAAAATATCTCAGTCGCGAGGCATTTTCTTCGCTGTGTGACCTGCTGCTTGGCGTTATGAACGGCTACCTTGTCCGCAATCCTCTCAAGGAGGGGATCGGTAAGGAAGAGTTGAAAACGAGGATTCCCGCCCGAAGTGACGAGCGTTTTTTTACTCCCTGTCTGGCGGTGCTGGAAAAAGAGGGGAAGATTGTTGTAGAGCGGGATCTGGTGCGACCGGTCGGCCGAAAGGCGGGCAGCGACTCTGCTCAGGCGGATATCCGCGGCCAGATCCTGCATGAGCTTGAAACGGGAGGGAAGGAACCACCGTTTTTGTCCGACCTGTGCAGCACTATGAAGATCCCGGACAAGGTGCTGTTGGAACACCTGGCGCTGCTTGTTGGCGAAGGATCGGTGGTGAAAGTGAAGAGTGATATTTTCTACTCTCTCACAGCGTTGGCGGAAATCGAGGCGCTACTGACCACCTATCTGAGGGAGCACGGCGAGATGTCCCCTGCTGAATTTCGGGAGAAAACCGGTCTGTCACGCAAGTTCATGATCCCGGTGCTGGAGTATTTCGATGCGCGGAAGGTGACGATCCGGCTGGGTGACAAGCGGGTGCTGCGGAAGAAGTAATGATCCTAAAAGCGGCAGGTCATTGCCACAAAAAGTCACAAAAGTCGCAAAAAGCAAGATGTTATAGTGAGTGAATATTTAACCCGTTTGGTTAGTGGGTCGTATCGAATAACCCCAAGTATTTCTTGTGATTTTTGTGCTTTTTTGCGGCAGACTGTTTTTTTCTAGGATGATAAATCAAAAAGCGTCCCATTACAGCAACGTGGTGGGACGCTTTTTTAATAACAAGTATCTATCCCTGGAGTCAGGCGACAACCGCGCACAGGCCGTCAATCACCGCTGTCCAGTCATCGTCGCCAACAGTCCGCAGATCGAGAAGGAAATTCCCCCGTGCGATGCGCCCAATTACCGGTATCGGCTGGCGTCGCAGTCCCGCTTCAAATTCTCCGGCAGAACAGCTGGCGGAGCGGACCGCCACAAGCCACGTCGGGAGCTCAGCCAGCGGAAGCGCGCCGCCGCCTACCTGGGAAACCCCCGCTATAAGCTCGACAGTAATTGGCTCAGGAAGCTGGCGCCGCAGGCGGCGGACAACCTGCTGCCCCTTCTTTTTTAAATCATCTGCTGACAAACGCAACAATCGCAAAGTCGGGATTTCTGCCCACGCCTGCCGCTCGTCGCGGTAAAGGCGGAGTGTCCC
>CAIRND010000034.1 GCA_903879825.1 uncultured Geobacteraceae bacterium | reverse complement strand
CCGGCAAAACGATAGGCATACATGTCTATCCCTGCCAAATCAGGAAGGGACTTGGCCAGTCTTTTCAAACGATCTCGCCGAACCAGCAGGTAAAAGAGCGAAAAAGCAAAGGCTATGATGATTGCCGAGAAAGCGATCTTGTAGAATATGATGTGAAGTACCAGCCAGACGCTGCGAAAGGTGGGAGGAAGGGTTTTCATATCCGGGCTGAAGAAAAGGCCAAGTGCCACCAGAGTAAAGGTCGCCGGCAACACCACAATGCCGACCGCTTTCAGTCGCGGGAAAGGGATGGTAAAGAGGAGAAACGCCAGCAGCAGTATCCAGGCATTTGAAGAGAGCACCTCAAAGCGGTCGATATACGGCCCATGTCCGACCATCCTCCACCAGAGAGCGAGTCCCGAGCCATGCAGGATCAGACCGGGAATGGAAACGGCGAAACCGCGCTGGACAAGTTTCGGTTTATCAAAAAACTGGCCAACGACAACCATGACGGTCGCAATTACATAGAAAATAACCGCTCCCCAATGGATACCGGTCACAAGTGCAAATGAGCCTTTCATATCTCTCCCGTGGTGCCTGTTGTTTGTATGAGTCCATCAAACTCTTCACGATAAAACTGGGCAAAGCGGCGCACCACATGCTGGGCATACAGTGCACCGTCTACCTCCCTGATAATTATTTCCCGTGGTACCAGGCAGTAGGAGCAGAGCACCCCTGTCAGTATCAGGGCAAAACCGGCAAAAATCCCCGCATTACCGCGTGTGCCGTCCAGCATGACATCTGTCCACCACTCGGATTGGGCAAGCCGGGCGGAAAACGGACCAAGTGGCTTGTTCGCTCCAACTTCCAGCTGCGCTTCACCTTGAAGCTCCTTGCCTCGATAGAGGCGAATGGTCAGTGGTGACGGACTGAATTGCATCGACCGGTGTTCAGCATCAGCATAGAACTTCCCTTTCAGCAACAAATCGGTCCCGGTAACCGCAATTTCGCCGTACCCGGCAGCGTCACGTTTGGACGGATAGGGAAGATAGAGCCGTTCGCGATACACCTGACCAGAGGCTGACTGCAATTCAACATCAAAGGTTCTTCCGTACACATTGGCCTGGTACACAATGTATTGGCCGAAGGTGGACTTATCACTAACGGCAACATCGACGCGCTGTGGCTCCTCCCCCGGTTTACCGGTAAAATAAAGCTCCGAAGAGAGACGCTCCAGCTTGTCATTTGACCAATAGTGTGGTTCCAGGTTTTTAAGAACCATACTATAGGGTAGATCCTGACGTTGCGCCAAGAGGCCCTTTAATTCCTGAATATTCGCCGACGACAGCGTGGTTATTTCCTGACCCGTCACCCGGACGAGGGCTCTGTGCTGAGTCAGCACATATATCAGGGAAAATAATACCGTGATGACAAGCCCAATATGGAGAAGGAAGTTCCCCCAGTAGCCGATCCGGTTTTTCACAAATCGATGTACACCGGTATTGTTCCCTGCCGGACGGTAGCCCGACCCCGCGACTTTAGCGACAATTGTCAGCAACTCAGCATCAACGCGAACACAACCCTGTGGGAGAGTCGCTGGAGGGACATGATTGGATAGCGCCCGTGTCGCACTGTATTGAGAAATCGTTGAGATGACAAGAGACACCCAAAAAAGCGTAACAAGTACTGCAAACCAACGGGTACTGACAATATT
The DNA here is from genome assembly GCA_903879825.1 of uncultured Geobacteraceae bacterium. GTDB lineage: Bacteria > Desulfobacterota > Desulfuromonadia > Geobacterales > Pseudopelobacteraceae > JACRCG01. The sequence continues at coordinate 326 of CAIRND010000034.1, read as the reverse complement.
GTCGAGCCCAAGGTGGGTCGTGAAAAAATGAAGACTATCCGGTAATTTCCCAACCCACGCAGGGGTTTTACCTGTTGATGCATATTGGGGGACTAAACTGGCGACCAGCAGCGCTCCGCTGATGGCAGCGAATAAGGTAATGACGGTTGAGCGTGCTGTTAGGAATTTAGGTGGTTTCACGATTCATATCCAAAAGAGTAATTGTTGCTATTTGTGTTTCGCAGGGTTCGGCGTGTCACTCTTTGTTCCTTCCGTAACCGCCTCTGTCGGCATGTCCTTCTTGAACTGTATCAGATACTTTTCCATCAAATATTCTTTCATATATG
>CAIRND010000033.1 GCA_903879825.1 uncultured Geobacteraceae bacterium | reverse complement strand
TGTGATTGCTGATCCAGAAACGGTCGGCACATTAGCTGAGATTGTTACCGGTACCCCTAAGATTGAGGATGAACCGGCTGTTGGTGCGGTAATGCTTACCGAGTATACAACAACTGATACTACTGGTGATGTTGACTGAGCTGAGTTGCTGTAGGTTGTCCGCGCGGTCAGGTTATGGACTCCACCGGTAGCGCCATTCCAGGTAATAGAGTAAGGCGAGGTGTTGTCTGTTCCAACAAGGACGCCGTCGGCAAAGAAGTCAATTTTCTGTACCGTTAAACCGCTCACTACTGCTGCAGCAGAAGCCGTTATTGGAATACCAGAACCCAATGTGTATGCTGCTCCGTTTGCCGGTGTGGTAATGGTTGTCGCCAACACATCCTGCACATTTTGAACATTGACGGTCACCGCAGCAGACGCCACTGAACTTCCAGCACTCGGTGCAACCATTGCTGTCAAACTATGTGCACCAAGAGCGGCATTTGTCCACGTAAAGCTGTAAGGTGCCGTAGTGTCGGTTGCCAACAGCGTACCGCCATCATAGAACTTGACGTTGGTTATGGTTAAGCCGTTTGGTACCGTTGCGGTTGCATTTATAGTAATGGTCTCACCAAGGGTGAATGTTACGTCAGTTGCCGGTGCAGTAATCGTAACCGTTGCAGCAATAGTTGCAGCGGTTGTTGCATTTTTGGATGATGAGTTAGTTGAACTGCCAGCTGCGTTGAACGCATACATCCGATAGCGGTACGTGGTATTTGGTGAAACTGCATAGTCATTATAACTGATTGCATTCGCTATTGCTGTGCCAAGATTGGCGTAGTTTGTACACGTGGTTCCTGTGCAACGTTGGATCTGGTAGCCGATTTCGTTGCGTAACTGGTTAGCCTGCGTTGATGCTGTGGCAACCGGTGTTGGATCTGTCCAGGAGAGTACAACACTATTGTTCGAGAATGTTGCGCTGTTTAAGGTTGGGCTGTTAGGCTTTATGCCGCCAACAGTCAGCACGATCGGGCGCATCATATCCATCTCTTCATGGCTTAAGATGTGACAATGCCAGACGTACTCCCATTTGAAATTAAACATGGTATTTGTGACCGCTGGAGTAATCGCCGTACCGGTCTGCCAATCGACGCTGTTAAAACCCATGGGCGAATCAAGAGGAATACCGGGGTTAAGGGGGCGTTGGCTGTTGGGTACACCAAATGGTAATAACGGTGCACGCGGCCGAACGGCAACAATGGTGTCCTCAAGCGGGCTGACTTTTACGACCTCTTTCCAGCCCAGTTCGTTCGGCTCCGGCATAAGAATCTGGCCGTCCCACCCAACACGGTTGATCAGCTGAACATCAAAAATATGAAAATGGATAGGGTGTGTATCAACACCGTTGTGGCTGATCTTCCAGATTTGGGTGCCATCGGCAAGTTTATTATAGCCGGTAGTATTGTCTGGAAGAACAGTAACGTTATACTGGGTCGAGTTATTGATGTTTTCCGATGGAATATCGGTGAAACCGTACAGGATCAGGTTTGCGGTTAGTGTTGACGGGTTTGGTATCTGCATGGCCAGGTTGCCGCTCATGCGGCCGTAGACCGAGTCAAATGAAGCACCCATCTCATCGTGAATACCTTTTGGCTCCGTTTTGGCGATAACCGGGTCACCTGTCAGAGTGACGAACTGCAAAAACTGATCATTAATCTGATTGATACCTTCCCACGGGTAGTTGGGCGGGAAGTAGGAATTAGGATAGACGTCCTTGTACGCAGCCTGGCCGACAATGATCGGCTCCTGGGCACGCTCGAAAAGTGTCTTTGCCGGTGCTGGATTTACGGCGGTTACCGGTGCTGCCGAGGTGAACTCTTTCTCCAGTGCCGCACGGTTAAAGGTGTAGGCCGGGTCTGCTCCGGCTGACGAGCGAACGATTACCTGCATAACGGTGCGGGTGTTCGGGGCATAGCCAACCAGTGGACCCTGGCCGCCTTCCCATGTTTGGGTAATTTGATTAAATGTCCCGCCGGTGCCGTATCCGCCGCTTTCACGTAAATCCGGTGCGCCGGTGTAATAATCGTAACCGGCAACCCTGGCTGGCCAGGCGGCCGGAGCATCGTTATAAAGAATAAGTGTTTGGCCTGCATATTGGGAGAAGTCAACAATGACATCGGCCCGTTCTGCTGGTCCGAGTGCCAGACCCATCTTGTCGACGTTGCCGACCCAGAACGCGGTTGGGTCGGTTATGTAAGTAATAGGCTGCTGGGCAATTTCAACCGGTTGTGGCAGAAAGCCGCCTTCTGAGCCGATCTGCAGAAATTTTGGTCCAAAGTTGGGGCAGGTGAGGGAAGAACCTGAACCGGAACATGAACCGGGATCAGGTACGCCACCGTCGCGGCCATCAACCGGCCAGTCTGCCGGCCAATTGTTGGCAGTGGCAAGATTGGGAGACGCAGGGACCATGGCAACTTCTGTATGACGATCCGCAGGTCGAAGATCCGGGCTTATCTGGTTCGGGTCGGCTTTATAGAACGACAGGTTCCAGAAACGGTCACTTGCGCCATTCAAGATGCGGAAGCGATAGGCCCGTGGATCTACCGTCAGGGAGGGGAACGCGGTACCGTTGACTACTGCGCTATCCTGAAAGGCTTCCATCCCCATTGACGTATTGGGAGTGCCGGGGATCTTGGTTGGCTGCCCGGGAGTAGTGCAGTTGGCATACACATTGGGGAACGGACTGCTACAGTCGGCGTCATAATAGGGGTTCTCGACCGGTCCGTGGGTGACTACGGTGGCCGGGTAGAACCAGGGGCCATACATCCAGCGGCCGAATGGATTTACGCCGCCGAATCCGGCTGCGAGCGTCTGTGCAGGCATATAGACATGCGGCAACCAGAGGTCTCCTGTTACCGGAGGACGGACGCCATATGCATCAGGTGCGGCGCTGCCCCAGTTCCAGAGCGGGTCGGTCACACGAACCTGGGTTGTATCTGCCCCAGTTACCGGGTGGGTAACAGGAGTTGCATCTACGAACGTTTTATCCTGAAGGCCCAGTGGGATCTGGTCAGGAGGGATAATACCCCGTGCTATCAGATCCTGCTCAAACTTGTCGGTGATTATATAGCCCGCTGCCATACCGGCATACACATTAAGGCGGGTAATACCCCAGGCATGGTCATGATAGAACATCGTGCGGGCGCTCTGCTGATTTGTATAGTAAAACGTCATCGAGCCATCGCCTGGATCCGGCATGTCCGGCACGTTTTTGAAGCTGACACCATGAGTGAAAGGGGTTATTTCGTCTGCAGGGGTGATCCATTGATGCGGCGTGCCGTCACTGATCCAAGGGGTGCGGCCACCGTGAAGATGCATGGAGGCACGGTTCTGAGTATAGCTGGCACAGGTGTTGGGTTCCTGTGTGCTGTCGCAGGGGACACTTGCCCCACGGGTTCCGGTCACCTGGGCGGGGCCGGGGCCTGCTCCCATGACAGAGTTGTCAACCGGGATGAAAAGGTCACCACCAGCGCCGACAGGAAGGCGGTTGGTAAACTTGATGCGCACCGGCCGATCTCTTTCGGAAATTATTGACGGTCCAAAATAGTGGGCTGGATCAGGAGCAATCCCCGTGCCGGGAAGAGTGTCGGCTGCGGTGCAATTATGTTGGTCAGTACCGCACTTGCCCTGACTTGGCAGGGTCCCGGCCGAGATGTTGGTGCCTCGGTTGACCTGCACATAGCCTCGCAGTAAGGTTCCCGGGGCGGGCAGATCGGAATGCATTCTTTCACGATACTGAACCAAATCAATTTCGTAATAATCCGAACCTGGATAAGTGGTTACATCCGGTTTCCCCGCGACCAAAAATTGCCCCAGGTCGTTTGCCTTGGCACTCCCAAGCCCGGGAAGGCTGTTGACAAATTTGGCCAGCGGCGGGCTGTTGGCCCAGTTGGCGGTTGTATAGTAATCGGGAACCGATGGTACCCCGCTCGCGTCAAACGGTCCTGTCGGAATAGGAGGTACCGTCCCGGCGCCCGCCAGATTCGGTATGCTCCACATGCAGGCCAGAACAAGCATTAGCCCACAACTCCAGATGTTTATCTGTTTTCGATTATTCATAAAAATCCTCCTAGTTGCACAATGCCTGATTATTTAATTTCGGGGGTAACGGGAGTAATGCCGTGCTTAGCGTTATAAATCTTGATTCGTTCTGCCTTAAGCGTCTCTGCCGAACTCTTGCGTTGCTCATGGGTGACACGCTGTTTGTGCTGTTTGCGAATCATTTCTCTCTTTGCGGCCAATTCCGGTGTCATCGGGGGGTGGGTTCTTTCACCAGCAAATGCCGGTGCCACCATCAGTGACAACAGTGACGCCAGTAATAATGAAGATCCGATCCTGCCTAACGTTTGTTTTTTCATGTTGCGCTCCTTTCTTAGTAGTTTTCATGATTCTCTGCGTGACAAGTATGGCGACAATAAGATGAAACGAGAATTAGCTTTAATTGCTGACCTCAACAGTCGTGTAGCAGGGAGTATGCCAATGGAGGTGAATCTATATCATGCTGAAATTATAGAGGTATGTGCATTTGTAAGTGTAGGGGAGGAGTGAAGTTGTCTCAGAATGAGATTATTGTCTCAACAGCGCGCCTGTAGGAATAAATAAAAATTACCACGGAGACAGGGAAAAAGTAGGTAGGGAATAATCCGGGGAAAAGAGGTTATCCACGGAACACACGGGAACAGCGAAAAAAGCTTTTGTCCACGGATAACACGGAACACACGGAAAATACGGAAAATACGGAAAATACGGAAAATACGGAAAATACGGAAAATACGGAAAATACGGGAAATACGGGAAATACGGGAAATACGGGAAATACGGCTGTCCACG
>CAIRND010000032.1 GCA_903879825.1 uncultured Geobacteraceae bacterium | reverse complement strand
TCTCCGCAAGCATTCACGAGCAGACTACCGGCCTCGAACAGATCAGCAAGACGGCGTCACAAATAAGCCTTGTCACCGACAAAAATGCTGAGGGAGCTGCAGAATCGCTCGAAGCAGCAAACAACCTGGAACGCCAGGTTGGACGGCTTACCAAAATGGTGAACCGTTTCAGTTTTTAATCATGTTCTGACAATATAACCGGAGGTTCAGCCCTTATGTCTGCATTCACGAAACCTCCGGCGGCGCCAACCGCTTCAGCACGCTCTTCGCCATATCAAGCACCCCCTCGAACGAGGTATCTTTCAGGGTGCAGACCAGCTTGTAATCCGGGGTGAACTGATATTTTTTCGGTTCACTCCGCATCATGCCGATAATCGTGTCAGGCGATGCCGGGGTACGCGGGTGGAACGAAATAATCACCGCTTTGCCGTCAAAGTCTATCTGGCGCACGATCAAACGTTTCAGCAATACCCGCAGCTTCATGATCTCGAATAAATAGGATGTCGCCAGCGGATACTTTCCGAAGCGATCAAGCACTTCGTTCTGCACATCCAGCACATCCTCCTCATTTTCAGCCTGGGTCAGTTTCTTGTAAATCACCAGGCGCTGCCCGGCATCTTTTACGTACGCCTCGGGGATGAAAGCCGGTACTTTAAGGTTGATTTCCGGCTCGACCCGCTCGACCATCTCTTCACCGCGCATACGGCAGATGGTTTCTTCCAGCATCTGATTATAGAGTTCGAAACCGATTTCCGTCACGGTCCCGGACTGACGGTTGCCGAGCATGTCACCCGCCCCGCGGATTTCCATATCGTGCGTGGCGATTCTAAAGCCTGCTCCCAGTTCGGATATTTCCTGCAGTACCCGTAGCCGCTCGCGGGCATCAGAACTGATGGCCGCCTCCCCGGGGATCAGCAGATAGGCATAGCCGCGCTGGGTGGAGCGCCCTACCCTTCCCCGCAACTGATACGGCTGCGATAGACCGAACTTATCGGCATGATCGACAATCAGGGTATTGGCATTGGGGATGTCGAGACCAGATTCGATGATGGTGGTACAGAGCAGCAGGTTGCTTTCGCCGTGCATGAAGCCAAGCATCACCTTCTCCAGTTCATGCTCTCCCATCTGTCCATGCCCCACAGCTATTTTGGCCTCCGGCACCAGTTGCGCCAGCAGTTCCGCTCGTTTGGCAATAGTCTGGACCCGGTTATGGACGAAGAAAATCTGTCCACCGCGACGCAGTTCGCGCAGCACCGCTTCACGGATCAGCTCTTCGGAGAAGCGGGACACGATCGTTTTGACCGCCAGGCGATCCACCGGCGGCGTATCAATGATCGAGAGGTCACGAATGCCCATCATCGACATATACAACGTTCGCGGGATCGGAGTCGCCGTGAGGGTCATGACATCAACCACCGCCCGGAAAGATTTGAGACGCTCCTTGTCCTTGACACCAAAGCGCTGTTCCTCGTCGATGATCAGAAGGCCCAAATCCTTAAAAGCGACATCTTTCTGCAGAAGACGGTGGGTACCGATAATGATATCGACATTGCCTTTTTTGAGCCGTTCAAGGGTTTCTTTCTGCTCTTTGGCGGTGCGGAAACGGGACAGCACCTCGACCGTAACCGGATAATCTTTCAACCGCTCGCGGAAAGTTTCGTAATGCTGCTGGGCCAGGATGGTGGTGGGCACGAGGATGCCGACCTGCTTGCCGTCCAGCGCCGACTTGAACGCCCCCCGCAGTGCAACCTCGGTTTTACCATAGCCGACATCTCCGCAGATCAATCGATCCATCGGCTTTGAATGCTGCATATCGGCCAGTACATCTTGAATGGCCGAGAGTTGGTCAGGGGTTTCCTCCCAGGCAAATGACGCTTCAAACTCCCGATACATGTCATCAGGAGGCGAAAAGGAGAATCCTTCGGAAAGTTGGCGCCGGGCATAAATCTCCAGCAACTCTCCGGCGAGTTCCTCAATATTTTTCCGCGCCTTACCCTTTGATTTTTCCCAGGAAACGCCACCAAGCTTATCGAGCGCCGGATGGCTCCCTTCCGGCCCCACATAACGCTGAACCAGGCCGAGGCGATCAACCGGCAGAAACAGCTTGTCTGAACCGGCATATTCAAGCAGCAGAAAGTCGCCAGCAACAGTGCCGACACTGATATGCTGCAACCCTCGGTACAGGCCGACGCCGTGGTCGATATGCACCATGTAATCGCCCGGCTTAAGCTCGGCCAGCGACGCCAAAAGCTGTTTCTTACGCACTTCCGAGACACCGCGCCGTCTGACCCGTTTGCCGAACAGCTCTTCTTCGGCGATGAGGATCAGATGAGAAAACGGCAGCCGGAAGCCCCGGGAAATATCTCCAACGAGGACCGTGACAGTGGGGTTTGACGCCGCGCGGTGAGGCGCTACAGCCGCACCAAATCCCGCTTCGCTGATGACGCAGGGGATCGAATAAGGGATGAGAAGATCTTTGAGACGTTCGGCCTGCGCCTGCTGATGACACGCAACAACAACCCGCTGCCCGCCGTCAAGCCACTCGCGCATAGTACGGGCTAGTGGCCCCAGCGCATGACTGCTCTCCTTTGATACACTCACCCGCAAGTCACTGTTTTCCAGACAGGGGATGGTAATTGTCTCTATTCCGCCCGGAATATCCAGAGCCAGACCGGACAATTCGATAACTCGTCGTTCGGTGAACAGACTATTCAGATCAGAATCCGTCAGGAACAGCTCGCGCGAGGGAGAATGGGCCAGGCCGGCAGTCGCAGCTTTGACCACACCCGCTTCGACCTCCTCACACAGACTCAAAGAGGCATAGGTGACCGCCTCAGGATCGAGCAGGATCAGCGGCGTGTCGGCAGAGAAATAGTCGAAAATAGTTTCAAGACCGGGGTGAAGGAGTGGCTGGAGGAAATCGATTCCCTGAAAGTAGACCGCATTGTGCAGATCATCCAGTATCAGGCGACGGCGGTTGGTCGGAATATCGAGATCATCACAGAGCTTTTTCAGGCGCGGAGCGATCTCTTCCAACACCTCGTCCGACAACAGCACCTCCCGCGAGGGAAGCAGCACCAGCTCTTCAACCGGCTGCAGAGAGCGTTGCGTCAGGGGATCAAAGGCGCGTATGGTTTCGGCCGTATCGCCAAAGAACTCTATTCTGACCGGAGTTGGCAGATTGGGAGGAAAGATATCCAGAATCCCCCCCCGCACAGCAAAAGTACCACGATCCTCAACCAGCGGCACATTGGCGTAGCCCATCCGGATGAGACGGGCCAGCAGATCGTCCCGCTCAAACTCTTCTCCGGCAAGCAGGTAACAGGATGAGTCATTAAGGGTTTTTCGAGGCAGCACTCGCTGCATCGCTGCGGCGACCGGCATGACGGTTATACGGGACAGACCGTTTTGCAGCCGGAAGAGCGTATCCAGACGGGCGCCGGTTACATCAGGGTGGGGAGAAGACGCTGAAAACGGAGCAGCGTCCCACGCCGGAAAGAGTGTCGCAAGCAAATCCCCCTGGGCGAGAAAGGTCAGCTCCCGGCAAAACTCCTCTGCCGCCTCCTGGGTAGCAGTAATCACCAACGGGTTACCAAGGCCTGCCCGAACCAACTCGGCAACAAACAGGGCCGGGGATGAGCCCTTCAGCCCTGGAATGGCGATACGCCGTTCACCACGGCGGAGTGCAGCAATACTGTCAATTGTTTGGGGAATCAGAGTGGGCATAGGATTCTTTTTCTGTTGGGAGGTTATGGTATTAATGTTTCCGGAGGCCGGCTTTAAGTTTTGGCTTACCCTCTTCGATCACAACCCGGAAAGCGATATTTTCGGTGCCAAGCCGGGCGACAAGAGTTGGTTTTTGCCGTTCAATCGTCGCAGCAAGCAGTTCACGGGTGATGGTGTTAACCGGAAGATTACAGGCTTTGCGGGCTTCTCGGAGCTCCTGAACCAGTCGATCAAGGTCTGAATCAGCCGTAGCGAGCGGTGAATCAGGCTCTCTCTTCGCTGGCTTTACTTTCTGGCGCAGGTGCAGATCGCTGATAAAGCGATCGCGCGAATAACGCCCGTCTTCCATCAGCTTCAAAATCCGGTTCCAGTGTTCACGATAGGTGTTCAGGCGGGCGCCAAGCATGGAGAAGCGGTGTTTGTACATGGTATTATTAATCGGCACACCGCTGTAACGGCGCACCATTTTTTCCACCTCATCCAGCAATTGGATCGGCTCACGTTTTTCCAGACCGATAAAATACTGTTCGTACCTGACGATCAGTGCGCTCAGTTTTTTGTCAAGAAGCATGATATCTTCGGCAATAGCCATTTTGTGGAAACCTTCGTAGTCGTGCATGAATAAACGCCTAGCACTATAGCCAAACCGGCAGATAAGTAAAGACTAAAGAGGGTCAATAGCTTCGCAACTGCGCTAATATCTTGACGCTTTGGGCCTCAATCGCATAAAGTACCCGGACTGTTTTTCCACTTTTTTTATCTGGAGTTATCTCAATGGAATCACTTGCCACTGTTGTGCTTGCTGCCGGAAAAGGTACCCGTATGAAGTCGGGTCTGATTAAAGTCCTCCATCCTGCCGCTGGATTGCCGATGATAGCCTGGCCGGTTGCAGCCGCCCGCGATGCCGGTTCTGACACCATTGTACTGGTGATAGGCCATCAGGCCAGTGCGGTACAGGGGGCATTTCGTGGTGCGGCAGACATTCGCTGCGCCATGCAGGAAGAGCAGCTTGGTACGGGACATGCCGTTGCCTGTGCTCTTGAGGTCTTGTCCGGTTTCCGGGGCACTATTTTGATCCTGTGCGGTGACACCCCACTGCTGCGCGCGGAAACGTTAAAAAGCATGCTCACGTTCCATCGTGATAACGGCGCCGCCATAACGGTACTGACCGCATTAATGGATGATCCGTATGGCTATGGCCGTGTGGTGCGCGACGCTGCGGGCCAGGTAAGCCGCATCGTGGAACAGAAAGATGCCGATCCGGCAGAGCAGGAGATACGGGAGATCAACAGCGGCATCTACTGCATGGATTCCGACTTTCTGTACAGTAACATCAACGGGATCGGCAACGATAACGCCCAGGGTGAATATTATCTGACCGACCTGCTGGCGATTGCCGTACACAAAGGGTTGGTCTGTCTGGCACTGCCAACAGCCGATGCTGATGAAATAATGGGAGTAAACGACCGCGTTCAACTGGCTGAAGCCGGACGTATTCTCCGCCGACGCATCAACCGCGAGCATATGCTGAACGGCGTTACCTTTATTGACCCGGAAACCACCTATATCGATCACGGCGTTACGATTGGTGCCGATTCAACGATCCATCCCGGCTGCCAGATAGGTGGTGGAACGATCATCGGCTGTGGCTGTGAGATTGAACAATGCGTCACCATTTCCGGCTGCCGAATTGGCGACGACTGTCATATCAAGGCCGCTTCAGTCCTGGAAGATTCCGAACTGGGTGAGGATGTGGCAGTCGGACCGATGGCGCATCTGCGGCCCGGCACAGTACTTGCCAATAAGGTAAAGATCGGCAACTTCGTTGAAACCAAAAAAATCGTCATGGGCGCAGGCTCCAAAGCGTCCCACCTGACCTATCTGGGTGATGCTGAAATCGGCAGCAATGTAAACATCGGCTGTGGCACCATTACCTGCAACTATGACGGCGTCAAAAAACACCGCACTGTTATCGGCAATGACGTTTTTATAGGCAGCGATGTGCAGCTGGTGGCACCGGTCAGCGTTGGCCGCAATTCACTGGTAGCAGCCGGAACAACAGTTACAATCGATGTCCCGCCTGACTCGCTGGCTCTCTCCCGCACGCCACAGGTTAATAAGGAAGGGTGGCGGTTGAAGAAGAAATAGTTGACGTACTCGTAAATTCTAAAGTCACTATTTAATGAGGATGTGGGAGCTATGACCTTGCTCGACCTGCACAAAATAGTAGCCCTGGGCGAAGACAGTTCCCGCCAGTTCAAGGTAGATGTGCGCAATATAGATTCTCTGGCTTCTGAGATGGCGGCCTTTGCCAACTCCAATGGAGGGACAATCCTGATCGGCGTGGCAGATGATGGCTCTATGTCGGGGCTTTCCTTCGATGATGTTTCCCGTATCAACCAACTTGTCAGCAACGCAGCCAGCCAACATGTGCGTAGCCCGCTGACGGTGCAGAGCGAAAATATCGCCTTGGAAAACGGGCGTGTTGTCATTGCGCTGACCGTGCCCAAGGGTATTGACAAGCCTTATTTCGATAAGAACGGTGTGATCTGGTTAAAAACCGGCGCAGACAAGCGGCGGGTTAACTCAAAAGAGGAATTGCGGCGTTTATTTCAGTTCTCTGACCAGTTCCATGCTGACGAACTGCCGACCAAGGCAGGGGTTGACAAACTGGACAAGCTGCGTTTCCGGGATTTCCTGAGGGATGTCTATAAACAGGAGTATCCAGACTCTTCAACTGAACTGACCCGATTGTTGCAAAACATGAACCTGGCATCTGACAACGGCATGCTGAATTTAGCCGGAGTTCTGATGTTTGCCGAGCGACCTGAGTGGATTAAGCCGCAGTTTGTGGTCAAGGCCATCCGTTATCCGGGCAACAAGATTCACGTCAGCGAATATCTGGACACGGAGGATTTTGCCGGTCCTTTACACAAAATATTTGAGGACTCTCTGGCATTTGTCATGCGCAATCTCCACAAGGTACAGGCCGGACGCGGAGTAAATGCACCGGGAACGCCTGAAATTCCGGAGAGCGTATTTGAGGAGTTGCTGGTCAATGCCCTGGTACACCGGGATTATCTTGTAAGCGCTCCAATCCGACTGTTTGTCTTTGACAATCGCATCGAGATCGTTAGTCCCGGGCATCTCCCCAACAACCTGACAGTAGAAAAAATACGGGCGGGCAACGCCAACATCCGCAATCCGATTCTTGTTTCATACGTGGCCAAGGGACTTCTTCCTTACCACGGCCTTGGTTCCGGCATCAAACGCGCGCTGGAACTATGTCCACAGATTGATTTCATTGATGACCGTGACGGTTGTTTGTTCACCGCAACAGTCCACCGAAAACCGCATGAGAGTCTCGATCTGCCTAGCTATTCTTCGGAAACGCCGGTAGAAACATCAGAAACGCCGGTAGAAACTTCGGAAACGCCGGTAGAAACATCAGAAACGCCGGTAGAAACTTCGGAAACGCCGGTAAAAACGCCGGTAAAAATATCAGATATGATTATTCATCTCCTTAGGAATAACCCTAATTTGGCTTTGACGGATGTTTCGGCATCTATTGGAAAATCTCTCCGTGCTGTCGAGCGGGCCAACTCCAAGCTCGTGAAGTCCGGCGTATTGAGATATGTCGGCCCAAAAAAAGGTGGACATTGGGAGGTTATTTCGTGAGAATTTTTAACGCGTCTCTCAAGAATGGCCTGAAGCAGTGACCGATATCCCCCGCCAACGCCCTCTCTACCTCCCGTTCGAGTGCGAAATTGTCTCCGTCTCCGACCTGACTCCCGCTGAAAAGCTGTTCCGGGTCAGGCGGAAAGACGGTCTCCCGCTGGGGCATCTTCCCGGGCAATTCGTCCAGGTTTCCCTGCTCGGCTGGGGAGAGGCACCGATTTCGGTGGCATCGTCACCGACGCGGGGTGTGGTGTTTGAACTTGGCGTGCGGCACGCCGGCAGCCTCACCGGCGCCATGCACCAGATGAATGCTGGTGACACCCTCGGCATCCGCGGCCCGTTCGGTAATTCCTTTGATCTGCCGGGACTGCAAGGCCAGGACCTGTTATTGATCTCCGGCGGCTGCGGTCTGGCACCGCTCCGCTCGTTGATCCAGTATTGCGAAGACCGGGCTGACGAATTTGGCCAAATTTCCATCCTCTATGGTGCCAAGAAT
>CAIRND010000031.1 GCA_903879825.1 uncultured Geobacteraceae bacterium | reverse complement strand
CATCCGAGGCGTTGCAGAGCGCCGAAAATCTTGGCCTTGAGGGCGTTGTTATACGTGTGAACCAGCGTGTTGTCGCTTTTGCCCTTGGTGAACGCCTCAATCAGGATACAGCAGTATGCCATTTTGAGAAAGCCGATCTGTTTTCCGAGGGGTTGTATCAGTTGGTAAACAGAGAGTTTGCACGACTGCTGTTTCAGGAATGCCAGTACCTCAATCGCGAACAGGATCTCGGCAATATGGGACTTCGTAGCGCCAAGTTATCCTATCATCCCGAAGAACTGGTGAGAAAATACCTGGTTACCAGTCGTGATCATAAAAAACCTGTTGCACTTTATTAAAATACATAGTAAAAGACTCGTTCTTTTAAAGACGGCATTCGTGCCGAAATCTCCTTGCTCCGGCTAGATCCGGGGCTCGAATCCGTGAGGAGGATTACCAACATGAGGAAGTACGAAACAATTTTCATCCTCCAGCCTGAACTGAGCGAAGACGACATCAAGTCGGTCACCGCAAAGGCACAAGACGTCATTTCGGCGTACAAAGGCGACTGTTTAAGGATGGATGACTGGGGCATCAGGAAACTGGCGTATCCCATCAAGAAGTGTGCAAGAGGCCGTTATTACTATCTCCGCTTTGATGGTGAAAGTGCCCTTATTGCTGAGCTTGAGCGACGCCTGAGACTTGACGAGAAGGTTCTGCGTTACCAGAGCATAAACATCACCGATCTGCCAGAGCGTGCTCCGGAAAAGAAAGTTGAAGTGACTGAAGCCGTAACGGAAGAAAATGCTGAAGAAACAACTGCCGTTGAAGAAGCTGCTGAATAATTCCCTGGAGGAGACATACTTATGAGTGACGAAAGACCAGCAACAACATCATCTTATCAGCGACCAGCAAGTGCCGGCCAGCGTCCTGCAGGCGGACCGGGTCAGCGACCAACTGGCGGCCCTGGTGGACAGGGTGGACCACGTAAGAGACGTCCATTTCAGCGTCGCAAAGTATGCCGTTTTTGCGCTGAGAAAAACCTGACCATCGATTACAAAGAACCCCGCACACTTCGTTTTTTCATCACGGAACGCGGCAAGATTGTTCCACGCAGAATCTCCGGTAACTGTGCTGCGCACCAACGGCACATAACCGAAGCTATCAAACGTGCCAGAAACATTGCGTTGCTGCCAATTGCAGCAAATCACGCAGTAAACTGATACCATCTGAATGAGTCTGAAATTACCAGCCGATCACTACTTGTACATACGCCTTAAAGCGTCATTGCTAGGAGTGATCGGTTCGTTTGTTTTATTTGCCGCGTATCTGGCAGTACCACCTCTCGGGATTTTTTCCGGGATATTGGCTCCATTTCCTGCTGCATATAATCGCGTGGTTCATGGTCGCACTGCGGCACTGATCATCCTACTAGGTTCGACTACCGCAATAACCGCCCTGTTTGGGGTCGCTGCCGGGTGTTTGTACCTTGGTATGTGCGGGATGATAAGCTATGTTCTGCCGGAACTTCTCTTACGTGGTGTCGGAGCCGGACGAGCGCTATTCTGGACTACTGCGGCAAATATGTTAATTTTTGCTGCCGGATTCATTACCTACAGCATGTTATCCGGCGTCAATCTACAACAGATTATTTCAAAAGAGATTTCAGGTAGCTTACGGCAGGCGGTTGCCATTTACGAAAAGAGTGGGGTAACTGGCGAAGAGCTTGAGCTTATCAAGCGTTCTATGTCTACAGCGGCAGAACTGCTGCAGCGACTCTACCCTGCGCTTGTTACAGTTCTCTTTGCAGCAATCGCAGGATGCAATCTTGTCCTGATAAGAAAGACTACCGCTAAAACTGCGGTAAATTTGTCTATTGGCGATTTCAACACTTACAGAAATCCTTATCCGCTCGTATGGGTTCTGATAGTAACGGGCTTTTCACTATTATTACCGGTACCACTGATAGCAGCACCGGCACTCAATATTTTACTGATTATTACCCTGCTTTATTTTTTACAGGGTATGGCTATTATCTCTACATTGATTACAAAATATTCTGTGTCCGCCCTTTTACGTATCGTATTTTATGCAATGCTGATCATCCAGCCGTACCTGCTGGCTCTCGTTGCTGCGATTGGATTATTTGATCTCTGGGTTGATTTTAGGACCCCAAAAACACAGGAAAACCTGTAAAAACCTGACAGGCTCGAAAGGAGAAAACAAAATGAAAGTTATTCTGAATGAGAACATTGAAACATTAGGTCACATTGGTGACATCGTCAAGGTTGCTCCCGGCTACGCTCGTAACTACCTGCTTCCTAAAAAGCTGGCTGTTCTCGCAACAGAGGGCAATGCGAAAGCACTCGAGCACATGAAACGCCAAATGGCTTATAAAAAAGATAAGGCTCTTGAATCAGCCAAGAATCTTGGTGCGAAACTAGAAGCATTATCAATTATCCTGACACATAAAGCCGGCGAAGAAGGCAAATTATTCGGCGCAGTTACCAATATGGATGTAGCCGCTTATTTGAAAGCCAATGGCTTTGATATTGATCGCAAAAACATCGTGCTTTCCGACGTCATCAAGCACACCGGTGATTTCACCGCTACAACCAAGATCCATCCTGAAGTAACAGCAACACTGAAAATTACTGTCGCTGCTGCATAATTAAGGCTTCACATGTACGAGAAGAGCCCGTCAGGTTTCAACCTGACGGGCTCTTTTTTTTAAAAAAGGAACTGAAAAGTGAACAGCATAATCTTCCCGTAACAATACGCAATAATCTAGCGTTGACAACGCAACTGTCGATCAGACAAGGATGACCGTGTCACTGTAGGCTGAAAGCACCTCAATAAGCGCATCGGTTCAGACAAAGCTTGTGCCACCAGCATACGATCAAATGGATCAGCATGATGAGATGGCAGGCTCTCAACAAAAATTGCATGTTGTGTACTGATGTCAAGTGTCATATACCCAGCCTGGGCGAAGTATTCTGCCGCTTCTTCCTCTGAAATCGGCATATTTCCGCCTCCCAGACCATGTTTAATGGATATTTCCCCGATTGAAGCGGCGCTTACATAAACCTCGTTTTGTGGAGCACGTATGTACCGACGTGCCTTTACCCTGACCCCATAGGCTCCCCCTGTACTCATGATTTTCCTCCTCATGATCGTCATAGATCCAATATTACCGGATGATATCCCCCATATAGTGTCCTCCGGCAAAGTTATTTTAGTTTTATGTAAATAAAGTGTAATTTTAATCATTGCTGCTTTGACGTTTCACATTTATTGGCGTATACACTCGACTCAAATAATTTAATAATATTAAAAAAGCATAGGTGGGGTTATGGGCGACCAGTTGTATCCGGAGTGCTTTGTCTGGTTTGACTACGAGGCACGTAAAGACCGTTTCCCCAATGCAACCACGTTGGCAGATAAGTTTGAGCTGTCAGTAAAGAGCGCTCTGCGAACCATCGAACACTTTCGTGACCGCCTTCAAGCCCCGTTTGAATACGAATCAACCAGGAAGGGTTACTGCAACACAGACTCCCCCTTTGAGCTCCCTATAATGCAGCTATCTGAAGAAGAACTGTTAGCCCTGTTTATTTCTTGTAAACTAATAACTGATGCCTCTGCCGGATCACTGGAGACCAAAAATGCCTGATTCAACACAAGTAGTTTACGAAAAAGGAAAGTTGTATGACTTGAACATAGTTGATCTGCAACCAGATCCGGAACAACCGCGCAAATATTTTGATGAACAGGCGCTTATGGAGCTAAAAGCATCCATTGAAAAGCATGGTGTATTGCAGCCGGTGTTGGTGCGGCAGGGAGCAGACGGCGCGTTGCTCATTGTTTCCGGCGAGCGGCGTTATCAAGCGTCAATACGTGCTGGTTGTCTGACTATTCCTGCGGTCTTTACAACCGGCGAACCGGCAGAATTATCGATTGTGGAGAATCTATTGCGGGAAAACCTGACCGCCATAGAAGAGGCAGAAGCGATAGAAAAACTGCGAGCAATCCATGATTATGCACTCAGCGACCTGACCACAGTTCTGGGGAAATCGGCTTCGACTCTTTCGGAAATATTATCACTCAACAAACTGCCTGCAGAAGTAAAGGACGATTGCCGCAATGATCCCAAGGCTGGGCGTAGTATCCTGACTCTTATTGCCAGAGAGAAGACGTCTGAAAAGATGGTCGCGCTTTATACCAAATATAAAGAAAGCGGTCTCACGGTCGGTGAAGTACGGAAAAAGACCGCCAAGCCAAAACCAGCTGATGCGCCGGTTGACCTCACATTTGTTGATCAGTTTTACAACCGGCTCGATCTTTTGGATCTAACTACTTTGACACCTGAGCAGAAGTTATCGCTGAGCACAAACTTAGTTCAGCTTCGCAGTATGGCATATCAGCGTTTAAAGATGCTGAAATGACAAAGTGTTGTTATTCGTAGTAGTTATAGCTGTAATTTCAGAAATGACCGTTTTAAATATTTGGGCCTTTTTTGGACGTGAATTGTTGTATATCAGTAGGTTAGAGCGAGATTTCGGACGTCCGAAATGACACTGATTTGAGAGGTTTTTATGAGCTGCACGCTTGATTATTGCTTTCATGCTCGATCGCAGGAACGCATCTGATGCCGGGAAAGCTGTCTCGATAAAAGCTGGTTTTGGCGCGGGATGATGAGGATGCTTTTAAAGGGTGAAGGGCTGAAAGGATGTTTTGTATTTGGTCTGTGTGAGGGTGTGGCTGGAAGAACTTGCGGGCTTGGAAGCTTGACACCGTTTATTCTTCTATCGTTCCATGCTCCGACATAGTCGCGATAACTAAATAATATGGTAACTACACAGACCAGAATAAGAAAAAAAATTGGTTTTTAAATAATTCTTTCATGACCTGAGCCGTTACATAATATGAATATAAGAGGAGTTTGGTGATGAAAACCGTCAAACTGTTTGAATCAAAACATATTCGTTCTGCATGGGATGAAAAAGAGCAAAAATGGTTGTTCTCTGTTATTGATGTCGTTGGGGTGTTGACTGATAGTCCTGACCCCAAGGACTACTGGTATCGAATAAAAAAACGCGAAAAAATTAGTGGGATTGAACTATCGACAATTTGTCGACAGTTGAAGCTTGAGGCACCCGATGGCAAGATGCGAGCTACCGATTGTGCCGACGCCGAAGGATTACTACGCATCATTCAGTCGATTCCATCGCCCAAGGCGGAACCTTGTCAACGGGGTTTTTCCCCTCAGAACCTCTGGCAGATGAGGCAGTTCTTTGAGGCATATAAGGATACTCCAGAAATATCAACACTGTTGAGAGAACTGCCATGGTCATCTAACCTGCATATCCTGACAAAGACCAAACGTGAGGAGGAACGGGGTTTTTATCTTCGTATGGCAATCAGGAACGGGTGGCAGGTACGAGAGGTAGCACGTCAAATTGACGGGGCATTGTTTGAGCGTACCATACTTGATCCACCAAAGCTCTCAACCGTGTTGAGAGAATTGCATACGACTTCCGGCGAGGTATTTAAAGACACTTATTTTTTCGATTTCCTCGCTCTTCCAAAACCGCACTCCGAAATCGATCTTCATAGCGGCCTGTTACAAAATCTTGGCAAGTTCATTACAGAGTTGGGGCGTGATTTTTGTTTTGTTGGTTCGGAATACCCATTACAAGTAGGAGGCAAAGACTTTGCGCT
>CAIRND010000030.1 GCA_903879825.1 uncultured Geobacteraceae bacterium | reverse complement strand
TGATACCTGGCACAAGCAGCAGGGGCCAAAACTTTCCGAACGGGATTATTTCCCTGGCCAGAAAGAAAAGGGAACTGCGCTGGTGCGGGTAGTCGGCAGCACCCCGGGAGAAAGCAACAGGGTTCCATTTATTGTCTATGTGGCGGCTATCTCCTTTGCTGAGCATTCTATACACCTGACGAATTCCTATTTCATCCCTGACGACCAGATAATAAAGGCTCTTATGGATGCTGCCGGACGTGGTGTTGACGTAAAAATAATTCTGCCCGGTGTCACCGACTCCCAATTGGCACTGCATGCACAGAGGCATTATTACTCTGATCTTTTAAAATCCGGCGTGAAGTTATATGAGCATAGCACCTCCTTACTACACGCCAAGACCGCCGTAATTGATAAAGTCTGGTCAACCGTCGGCTCAACAAATATGGACTTCCTGAGTTTACTGAACAATGACGAAGTGAACGCCGTTATCCTGAGCCGTGAGTTTGCCGTCGAAATGGAGAAGATGTTTGTCAGGGATCTTGCAGACTCAAAACAGATTACACCTGACGAATGGGAGAACAGGCCCGTGGTGCCAAGAGTCAGGGAATGGTTTGTAAATTTATTCACCCAGTGGCTGTAAACCAACCCCTCCAAACCCTTATCAAGGGAGGCTTAAAGGCTTCCCCCCTGACAAGGGGGGTTGGTTTGGAGGGGTTTGGTGCGAAAGCTTAAATAGTTCAGACTGCGAGGATCTCAACTGACAGCTATTCTCAGCTGTTTGACAAAGCGATACCGTGGTGAATGATTCGTACACAGGAGTACATCATGTTAGAAATGCTTGAACAAAAAATGACCATTCTTATTGTTGATGATACTCAGGCAAATATTGATCTGCTTGAAGAGATTCTTTCGCCTGATTACATCATAATGACTGCCATATGCGGGAGTGAAGCTCTTGATATAGTCCATAAAACGCCACCAGACCTCGTCATGCTTGACATCAAGATGCCGGAGATGGATGGCTATGACGTCTGTAGAGCCCTCAAAGCGGATGACGCCACAAAAAACATTCCGGTGATATTTGTAACCTCACTACTCAACCCAGGTGATGAAGCACTCGGATTCGAGGTAGGCTGCGTGGATTACATAACAAAGCCGGTCATCGGTGCAATTGTTCGCACCCGCGTAAAAACTCATCTGGCTCTGAAGGAGACACAAAACAAACTGGAGCTCCACCAGATTGAACTGGAGGCGCAAAACGACGAATTGCGCCATACCCGGGGAGAGCTGGAATTATCACTGAATAAATATGCCACGCTCTACGACTTTGCCCCTGTCGGTTATTTTACTTTCGATACGTTCGGACATATACGTGAGGTAAATCTTACCGGTGCAAACCTGCTGGGGGTCGAGCGACAACTGCTTGATAACGTGCCATTTGTCATTTTTATTGCAGACGCAGAGGGACGGGAGGAATTTATTCAGCACCTCGAAACGGTTGTACATGACCCCAAAATGCATACATGCCAGATCAGGCTCACGAAAAAGGATGGCATGGTGATCTACGGTATTGTGCGGAGCGTCATGGTAGATGCAGTCAATAACGAGGAAGGATATATATTTTCCTCAATCGTCGACGGTACCGCCACGAAGCGGATGGAAACTGAAATTCAGGATGCCCGGGAATATGCAGAAAACATTGTGGAAACCGTGCGCAGACCACTTGTCGTCCTGAATTCCGACCTGAAGATTATCACAGCCAACCACAACTTCTACGAAACCTTCAAAGTAACACCTGCGGAAACAATCGGGAATTTCATCTACGACCTTGGCAACCGGCAGTGGGATATCCCTAAGCTGCGAGTACTCTTTGAGGATATTCTCCCCAATGATACCGTGTTCAACAACTATGAAGTTGAGCATGAGTTTCAAAATATCGGCCACAAGGTTATTCTGCTTAATGCCCGGCAAATTTCCAGGAAGAATATTGGTTCACACATTATTCTCCTCGCTATGGAAGACATTACCGAACGCAAGCTGTTGGAAGAAGAGCGGGCTCGACTGGCTATGATAGTGGCGTCTTCGAGTGACGCAATTTTCAGTGTCTCTCCGGACAGCGTTATTACGTGCTGGAACGAAGGGGCGGAGAATATTTTTGGTTATTCTGCCGGGGAAATAATCGGCAGCTTGATTTTCACCTTAATACCGGGGGAACTCTTACAAGAAAAGTCTCACATCTGGCAGACTATTCTGAGCGGCACACAACTGCAATACGTTGAAACCACCCGCAGCAGAAGAGATGGCAGCAAGGTCTATGTATCGATTACGACATCACCATTACTGAACACTGAGGGGAAAATAATCGGTAATTCGGTCATTGCCCGCGATGTCACAGAACGAAGAAATATGGAAGAGACCATCAAACACCAGGCGCATCATGACACTCTGACTAATCTGCCGAATCGGCAGCTTTTCATGGATTTACTCTCGCTGGAACTGGCCCAGGCACGGCGCAACGGCAAAAAGTTGGCCCTGCTGTTTCTGGATCTCAACGGTTTCAAACAGATCAATGACACGTTGGGACACAGCTGCGGAGACCGTCTGCTGCAGGAAGTGTCACGGAGGCTTACGAACAGCATCCGGGAGTCAGACACTGTGGCCCGACTTGGTGGCGATGAATTCACGGTGTTGATGCCGGACCTCGGTCATGCAGATGATGTGGGCACAGTGCTTGAAAAGATTCTTGGCGTATTCGAAACACCATTTACGCTTGGTGATGGTGTTGTTGTTAGCACGACCGCAAGTATCGGTGTATGTATGTATCCAGACGATGGTGCATGCAGTGAAGATTTGATTAAAAGGGCCGACATCGCCATGTACAATGCAAAAGGATCAGGGAAAAATTCGTATCAATTTTATAATACCGCGGTCAATACACATTCCACCACCGCACACGCAGTGCCGGGAGAAATTACTATTTCATAGTCCGTGCACAATGCGAATAATTTCCTGAGCGATATCCTCAGGAGAAAGAATAAAATCGACATAACCGCTCTCTATTGCGCTCTCAGGCATATCTGGTTGCTTGGCAGAGTCAGGTTTCTGAGCGATCGTGATGCCCCCCACCTCTTTTATGCCCTGCAGTGCTTCGGCACCATCACCGTCATACCCTGAGACGATTACCGCGATGAGCGTGCCACCCCAGTGTTCCGTCAGAGATCGCATAAATACCGTAATTACATCGGGCCATCCCCGCGGCTTTGATATTGGTTTCAGACGAAACTCCCCGTCGAGAATGTGCAAATCCCGTTTTTCCGGGATGATAAACACATGATTTGGCTGTATTACCAAACGCTCTGTGATCAACTCAACCGGCATCTTTGTGTACTGCGGAAGTATCTCATGCAGCATAGTAGCCACGGTTCTCAAGTGATTGACTATCACTACAGCAACCCCCATATCGGCAGGCAGATGTTTTAATAACCGGATATAGGCGTCGAGACCACCTGCCGAACCGCCGACACAAACAATAGGGAAGTCTTTCTCCATAGCAAAATCGTTCATAAGCCCCCCTCTCCTATTCAGATTATAAATTAAACTTTTGAAGTATCTCGTTCACGTAAAGCATAAACAGCGCCAAGTCTCATACGACTGACAACATACATGCTCCACTTCTGGTATGAGCGCGTCACCGCCATCATATATGACAGCAATGTTA
>CAIRND010000029.1 GCA_903879825.1 uncultured Geobacteraceae bacterium | reverse complement strand
TACGGCTCCTTGAAACGGTACAACCGGACTTGCTGCTGCTGGATGTCATGATGCCGGGTATTGACGGTTTTGAGGTCTGTACACGCATGAGAGAAACAACCGGCATTTCTGAAATTCCCATTATGATGATGACTGGCAGTAACGACATGATTTCAATTCAGCGTGCCTATGACCTGGGTGTCACTGATTTCATTACCAAGCCGATTCCCTGGTCATTAATCGGCTACCGGATCAGCTTTCTCATGCAGGCGACCAAGGCATTTGCACATCTTAAAAAGAACGAAAAGCGGCTTGCTCATGCCCAGCGCCTTGCCAGCATGGGATCCTGGGAGTGGGAGTTGCAATCGGACACCATGTGGTTCTCTGATGAGGTGAAAAAGATATTTCATTTTGACCCACTGGGTTTTGATTCGTCTTTTCAGGCGTTTATGAGTTCAGTTCATCCGGTGGATCGTATGCGGGTGGAGCAGGCCACTAATCAAGCGATTGAATCCAGTTCATCTTACAGCATTGATCATCAGTTGCTGCTTGGCGACGGCACATCGTGCTATGTGCATACCGAGGCAACGGTAATCACTGATCAAAAAGGGACACCAATCAGGCTTGAGGGAGCAATTCAGGATATTTCGCAACGCAAAGCGGCAGAGAGAGAAATCCATCAACTGGCGTACTTCGATATTCTGACCGGTCTGCCCAATCGCACCCTCTTTCTGGATCACCTCAAACGGATCCATTTCAAGTCGCAGACAGATCGAAACAAATTTGCCATCCTCTTTATCGACATAGACGGCTTTAAGACAATAAACGATACCCTTGGCCATATTTCCGGAGATAGTTTACTTCAAAAACTGGCCGTGCGCCTGAAGGAGAGTGTGCGTGTAGATGATTTTGCCTCCACACGGGTGGTCGCCCGCCTTGGAGGTGATGAGTTCGTAGTGATTCTGGATCATCTTAAACAGAGCGAAGATGTTGCGATTGTCGCCCAGCGTATTATCAGCAGTATTAGTCTCCCGGTGCAATTGGATGAAACAGAAGTCGTTGTTACCGCCAGTATCGGCATTAGTATATTTCCTGACGACAGCCTTGACACCGATACCCTGATCAAACACGCTGATATCGCCATGTATTCGGCCAAAGAAAATGGCAAGAACTCATTTCATTACTTTAGTCAGTCAATGCATGAAGCAGCGACATTCCAGCTTGAGGTAGAAAAAGAGCTCCGTATGGCAATTAAAAACAGCGAGTTTTCGATGCATTACCAGCCACAAGTCGATTTAATGACAAAACAGATTGTCGGTTTTGAGGCGCTCATCCGCTGGAACAACCCAAAACTTGGCAACGTTTCGCCGGCAGTTTTTATTCCGATGGCAGAACATAGCAATCAGATCGGGGAAATTGATCAATGGGTAATAAGTGAAGTATGCCACCAGATACGGAGTTGGCGCGACAACGGGATAATCGATGTGCAGATTGCTATTAATATTTCCGGCAGGAGCCTGACACGCAAAGACCTTGCTGCCATCATACGTCATGAGATCGAAATAAACGCCATCTCACCCCACTCTCTTCAGATAGAGATCACCGAAGGGGTACTGATGGCAGACGCAGACGCATCGGCAGTCACGCTTGAGGAATTGAAGGAAATGGGGATTTCGCTTGCCATAGACGATTTTGGGACTGGGTACTCATCATTACAGTATCTGCAAAGATTACCGGTTGACACAATAAAGATAGATCAGTCATTCGTTTCCAGCCTTACCGATATCAACGAAAGAGCTCCGGTAATCTCTGCAATAATTGCGCTGGCCAGGAGTCTGGAACTGAGTGTCATCGCCGAAGGAATTGAGCGTGAGGTTCAAAACGATTTTCTCAGTATCCAGGGGTGTAGCGTAGGACAGGGATATTTATACAGCCGTCCTGTTCCTGCAGAGTCTGTCCCCACGCTGCTCGAACATTTTCAACGTATGGGCGGAAGGGCGATAATGAACGCGTATGATACAATTCCGGGACTGTGCCCGATTGACACCGCTCTTCCGGATCCGTACATGGCAAGAATGTCGTGTGAGTAACACCGGGAATGTTGGATCAAAGATCCACGTACACAGTAAAGTACACCTGATCCACGGCACCAGTGTTGAAACCGTGGGCAACGCCGAGGGCGGGGGTAACTTTCAGCCAGTACCCCAGAGTCACATCCATGCGAGCCTCAACTCCCGCACCAATCTTGACATCGCGACCACGAAAAGGGGTCCGGTCGTCCCAGACGTGTCCCGCATCGACAAAGAGTGCGCCATGCACTTTTTCTGCAAAATAGGCGATGGTGCCCGGTCCTCGCATCGGATAGAAAAGAGGTGCGCGGTATTCAAGTGTCCCCGTGGCAACGTACTTGCCGGTTGTCATGCGTTCTGAATAGCCACGAAGCGGATACGGATTGAGATCAGAGGGAATTCCACCAATCTGGAAAGCTTGCTGGCCGAACTGCTGACTGCTGTCAGCCAGAGCACCGGCAAGACGGAGATAGAGAACCTGCTGCTTCAGTGTAGATGTAGGCAGACGGAGAAATTCCTGATACACGGCACTGTATTCGGAAAGTTCCTGATTGTTGCCCAGTTCTTTACCAAAGCGCCGGTACTGAAACGATATCCGGCGACCCTCCTCAGAACTGACCGAGTAAGGGTACCTGAGCACACTGTCAAAACTTATCCCGGTAAACAGGCTGTCTCGCCGCCCTTGAAACAGTGAAACACCACGAAACGTGCCGTCACTGTCCAGCCTGCTGAGCGCGCTCTGATCCTGCAACTGATAGCCAGCACTTATTTTATATCGGGATTCGAGAAAATTAATCGGATAGGACACTCCGACCGTCCCCCCCTGTTCCAATTCGTAGTAGTCCCCACGTTGGAGGAGATTCGCGTAGAGGAGCGGTGCAGCATGGGCCTTTAAAAACAGAGTCGGATAAAAGCTATTATTTTGGTAATTCAAGTCAAAATAGCCGCGGTTCCTCCCCGAACCATAATCAGCGGTGAGCGAATAGGAGTTGTGGCCGAGCACATCTGCGCCAGCAGTAAAAAGGCCCAAAACCGCCGTGTTTGATCCATCAGAAGTGATTCTCGGCAGCCAAAAATGGGGCAGGAGTGTCCGCAAAGGACTATAGGGAGAAGCCGTAACAGCCTGCGCAGCGACCACGTCAGCCGTCCCTGAAACTTTGGTATCGCTGCGTAGCGGCGCTGTCAGATCACGAACGACTGAGAGCGAAGGCCCCCGCACTGTCGACCAGGTATTACGATCGATCTTCATCTTCTCAATACTGAAGCCAGAGGCATTATAACTCGAGAAGATGATGGCCGTACCGTCTGGAGAGATATCCGGCTGCAGTGCCCCACCCAGCAGATGACTCACCTGGTAACTTTTCCCTTCCTTCAGATGGTAGGCAAAGAGGTTGAAGACACCGGTCTCGTCGGAGACGTACAGAATAAAGGAGCCGTCTCTGGACCAGACCGGATAGGCAGCAGTGTGGTTGACGGTGAAAACGGCTTGATCCCCACCGGTAACACTATCGTAACAACGGAGCGTGGTATGACCGGCATTATCGGTAACGGCATAGGATATTTTGGAGCCATCCGGCGACCAGCGCGGTGAGGAAACCCGTTGCAGAGCATAGTCCGTAATGGGACGCGGCGCACTCATTTTCCCGGCCTCACCCCTGTCGAGCAGCACCAGGTTCTGACTGCCCCGAACGCTGACGATGGCGGCAAAACGCGTGCCATCGGGTGAGAGGTCTGCATCTCCCAAACGTTGCCCATGAGTCAAGCGGGTAGTCGAAGCGTCCGCCATATCATATACATACAGATCCTGATAGGTGTTGAAACCACCCACTATCTCAGCCTGACTAAAATAAATCTTCGTCCCGTCAGGCGACCAGCTGATGGTGCCATCTGAAGAGCGACGCCGGAATTCGGCAATAATGGCACCTCCGCTGCTGTCTGTTACAACAACAGAGGTGTGATCACGTGGATCCCGGCGAGTAAAGGCGATGCGGCTGCCATCAGGAGAAAAGCGCGGATTGGTGAGAGTTTCCCCCCTGTTTGAAACAGTACGAAGTGGAGTAAAGGGGGCCGCAGAGAGGATCGCAATACGGCGCAACTCTTCACGTCTCAACGCAGCTATCATATCGGCATAGAGGTCAGCATAATTCCTCCCGCCGAACAGATCCTGAGGTGGCACGCTGATGGCATAGGGGAAACGCCCGGCGTGGCCAAGGTTCAGTTTTCCGAGCGCATCCTTTCCGTAGGTATCAGCGATGTACTGTTGCAGCTTATATCCGTACAGATACGGCAAATTACCGGCCGGCCACGCCGCGACATCACCATTAATCTGAGAGACAGTGGGGAGGGTGTTCCCGGCCACCGCCATACGAAAGACCATATCATAGTAACTGCTTCTCCCGCGCCCCTGCCCGGTGTACTCAGTTTCCGCCCAGGTCGCCATTCCTTCATGCCACCAGCGCGGCATAAAAGTATTTGGAGGGGCCGTCACCAGAAAAAGAAGCTCGGAGAGCGGGTCAATCCCCGGAATCGTTTTCCCGAAAATCGTTCGCATCACCTTCCAGTAACCGCGTGAGGGGTCCGAAGTAACGATATGGGCGTACTCATGGGTGATCACAACCTTCAACCAGTCGTCGTACTCGCCGAGAGTCGATGCAATACCAGGCGGAACCACCTGAATGTAGACCGTATTATAGGGGAGCGCGGTGGCAAATCCGTTCATGAAGTCGCTGTCATCTATCAGCACCATCTCGGTTTTTTCACTCGGTTGCCAGGCAAACTCTTTGACCAGCTTACCATGCACCTCTTCAGCGATGAGCGCAGACTTTTGAGCGACCGTTTCCAACCCCTGATGAAAATGGATGGAGAAGTGGGGGGTTTCAAGAGTGGAAAAGTTAAATGAGGTGTCGTGCCGGGCTGCATTGGCAACAGAACAGAGGCAAAGGACCAGAAGGGCGGTTAAGAAAAACGATTTCATGCAATTCACCTTTTATTACCAGGAAGGATGTAAAAATGTTGTTCAGGTTATGCCGAGGGATTAATCACAATCCCTCTTTATTTTTCCACGTCACCTGAGCCGCCACAGCATTCGCATTCGGGTTGTCTATTCGACACTTTTCAGAAGCACATACTCCGACTATCCAGATCAAATCATCGCCACAAAACAGGAGCGGAACTTTTTTGCGTTCTGACAGGGGGATCTTTCGGTCAATAAAAACATCTTTAACTTTTTTGCGGCCACTCATACCGAATGGTGTAATGCGGTCGCCGGGGCGAAAGGTACGAACCAACCAGGGGAACGGGGTTGTGTAGAGAGGTACATACGCTGTACTGGAATCTGTCGTTAGAGTTACCATTTCAGACAATTCAACGTGAAGGGAACCACCACCGGGAAGTTGATAGCAACCCGGCTCTGTTATCAGCAGTTCGTAGTCGGCTTCCAAACCTGCCTGGTTCGAAAGCATAAATATAAGACGGTCATATTCTCGCACTGCCGTAACACCCTGTGGGAGTGCCACGCGCGAGTTGGGACGGTCAGAGCCGATTATATCGTTCAGGGCGTCACTGTGTCGCAGACTGACCCCCTCCAACGTTCCGGCCAGTTGTTGAAATGCATGGCGGAAGACTCTGCTCCGCAAGGCAGGTTTGAGAGATCGAAGCGCTGTGATGCCGCACACAATCCCCCCCTCCCCTACCCGGCACGACTGTTCAAAAACCTGCTGCGTCAATTCCATCAACAGTGCTTCATCGCCGCTAATAAGGTACGCGGTTGCAGCAAGTGTTGAGCGGATAGCGGGATTATACGTTTCCAGAAGCGGCAGCAATTGGTGCCGAATGCGATTGCGCAGATAGACCGTGTCGCTGTTGCTGGCATCCTCACGCCAGGTAAGCCCGTGGTCGCAGAGGTACTGTTCGATTTGATTGCGTGTGATATCCAGCATCGGCCGCACATAGCCACGGGTATTACGGTACGCCATCCCGGACAAACCGGTCATCCCCGAACCTCGCAACAGTCGCATCAGCACGGTTTCGGCCTGATCATCAGCATGATGGGCAAGCACCACCGCTGCCGCACCATATTTTATTTTCATCTCATCCAGAAATTCTATCCGGGCGCGCCGACCCGCATCCTCCAGGTTTAGCTGGAGGTCTGAAGCACTCTTTTCAACATCTGTGCGGCGCACTTCAAACAGCAGAGAATGGCTGGATGCCAGATCACGGCAGAAATCCTCGTCGCCATCGGATTCGGCACCACGCAGACAATGATTCAGGTGAGCGACAATAAGGTGGAGATTGTAGCCGGGAAGTTGTGTTAACAGATCAAGCAGCAGAGAGGAGTCTGCTCCGCCGGAGAGAGCGACAATCAGAGTATCACAGGGCCGAAAAAGGCACTCTGAACGAATGGTGCGTTCAACTCGGGTTATGAGTGTGAGACCAGAGTCGATCATGCCGTGCAGAGTGGATAGAAACGAAAAGACATCACGACTTCGTTCCAAACAGCATATTCAGAACGAAACTGAACAGGCTGAAGAGTAACGCGGCGAAAAAAGCAGCACCGAATCCGGTGAGGTGGAATCCCGGTACCAGGTGCGACGCCAGAGAAAATATCACTCCGTTGATAACCAGAGTAAAAAGGCCAAGAGTCAAGACAGTAACCGGCAGGGTCAGGAGTATCAGGATGGGACGGAGAAAGGCATTCAACAATCCAATAACCAGCGTAGCCAGCAACAGGTCCTGAAAACGATCGAT
Organism: uncultured Geobacteraceae bacterium; assembly: GCA_903879825.1. Taxonomy (GTDB): domain Bacteria; phylum Desulfobacterota; class Desulfuromonadia; order Geobacterales; family Pseudopelobacteraceae; genus JACRCG01. Next base: position 360 of record CAIRND010000029.1, on the reverse strand, counting down.
CTGAATACCGGAAATCAGTTTCATTACAATAAAAAGGGCACAGGAGTTGAGGGCCCATTTGAGTACCAGTCGAGTCATTCTATCCCCTTACAGCCAGCGTTTCTTTCTGAAATATGCCACCATCAACAGTGCCATGGCGATCATTAAACCCCAGAGGATGAAATAGCCGTTGTGCCATTCCAACTCAGGAAAGTGTTTAAAATTCATGCCGTACACTCCAACCAAAAAAGTCAGCGGCATAAAAATAGTGCCGATCACGGTCAGAAACTTCATCACTTCGTTGGTGCGGTTGCTGATGCTGGAGAGGTATAAATCAAGCATGCCGGAAAGCAGGTCGCGGTAGGTTTCAACCGTATCTAT
>CAIRND010000028.1 GCA_903879825.1 uncultured Geobacteraceae bacterium | reverse complement strand
ATTATTGGAGAGTGAACTTTTTGGCCACGAAAAGGGCTCATTTACCAGTGCCACCGGGCGGAAAACGGGATTGTTTGAAGAGGCACACCACGGTTCAGTTTTTCTTGATGAAATAGGCGAAATGGATCTGGCGATGCAGGCAAAATTGCTCCGGGTCCTTCAAGAGCGAACAATACGCCGCGTCGGTGGGATCAAGGATATCAACATTGACGTCCGCATTATAGCGGCAACGAATCGTAATCTGCTTGATAAAATCGCCAACGGAACTTTTCGGGAAGACCTCTATTATCGCATTAACGTTTTCCCTATTCATATCCCGCCACTCCGGGATCGCAGGGAAGATATCAGTATCATTGCCGCTTATTTTCTCGATACCTTCAGCCGCTCGTTTGGTCGCGACTTTAAAGCGCTGTCACCTGAAGCAACCCAGCTGATGAATGATTATACGTGGCGGGGTAACATCAGAGAATTGAGAAACGTCATAGAACGGATCTGCATCATGCATTATGGCCCAACGCTCTTGCCGGAACACCTTCCTGTGGAAATACGTGGGTCTTTGCCGTGTGAAGTGTCAATAAGCACCCAACCGAATTCGTTTCCAATACAGCTGCCATCAGACGCTGGCTTGGAAGATGCCGTGCTTAACTTTGAAAAAAACATAATTCAACAAGCTCTAAAAATTACTCGCGGGAATGTCCTGCAGACGGCTGCAATGTTAAAAATCCCGCGTGGTACACTCCGTTATAAAATGGATAAATTTGGATTATAAATAAAAGCAAATCCCCCCTACCCCCCTTTCATAAAGGGGGGACTTAAAACCACCCCCTTTTTAATGAGGCGGAATGTAAGAGCCTCCCCCTTTATGAAAGGGGGACTGAGGGGGATTTGCTCTTGACTTAACTTAAAGGAAAAGCCTCATGCCTGAAAAACACGCTATAAAGCCGGGACAATCGCTTGAACTGCTCAAAGAGCTGCACATCCTTACCCGCGATGGTAAATTAAATCAGGACAGTAAACGTAAACTCAAGCAGGTAAACCATTTATATCAGTTCATTGAACCACTACTGAAAGAGATTCAGACGGATCATGCAGGAATAACTCTCGTTGATCATGGCGCCGGAAAATCTTACCTCGGATTTATTCTCTATGACCTTTTCTTTAAATATCAGAGTGACAACTCCCATATTTTTGGGATTGAGACCCGTGATGAACTGGTAGAGAAATCACGTACACTCGCGGAGCGATTTCAGTTTTCCGGTATGTCTTTTTTAAATCTATCTGTAGCTGAATCGATTACTTCAAATGAACTCCCCGCAACTATTGATATCGTCACTGCGCTGCACGCCTGCAACACCGCCACTGATGATGCGATCAGATTTGCCCTGACCAAAAAAACACGTTTCATTGTATTGGTGCCCTGCTGTCAGGCTGAGGTAGCGACTGTTCTGCGCAAAAATAAAGCGTTAACACACGCACCAAACAGCATGACTGAGATATGGCGGCATCCGTTGCACACCCGTGAATTCGGCAGTCTTATCACCAATGTTCTGCGGTGCCTTCAGCTTGAGTCACATGGATATCAGGTAAATGTTACTGAATTGGTAGGCTGGGAACATTCAATGAAAAATGAGCTTATTATCGCCAGTTACAAAGATTTGCCGACCCGTCGCCCATCGGAAAGACTATATGAACTTCTCAACTCACTGGGATTGTTGGAAATGAGTAACCGTTTTTTTGCACCGTAGGATCCTTTCAAAATTCAATAAATTAAAAAACGCCCACCAATTAATTCACTAAAAAACCTTCCCAAAACTCCTAAAGTGGCTGAATACCGCCACCGCAATGGCAAGTATTCGCCACTCATAAACCTTATATATCAGTACATTTCAACGGTATATAATGGAATAAAACGATATATCAGCCTGTTATACGTTACTCTGATATTGGCACCTCCATTGCATTAGAGAATCATCTTATGAATAGTGATTACAAATCCGGATTAAAGAACCACCACCCCACAGGAGGAATACGCATGAAACTGAATCATTGTCTCAAAACCCTGGTTGTCGCAGCCGCTGCTTTGGCCGTTCCGATGACCACCCTCGCCGCCCCTGCACCAATTGTCATCAAATTCAGCCATGTGGTAGCCCAGCACACCCCAAAAGGTCAAGCGGCAGATTATTTTAAGAAAATTGCTGAAGAGCGCACCAAAGGGCGTGTGAAGATTGAGGTATATCCGAATAGTCAGCTTTATAAGGATAAGGAAGAGATGGAAGCACTGCAGCTTGGCGCAGTTCAGATGCTTGCCCCATCACTAGCCAAATTTGCACCGCTGGGAGTTAAAGAATTCGAAGTATTTGACCTCCCGTTCATCTTTGACAACTACCAGGAACTGCACAAGGTTACTCAGGGTCCTGTTGGCGCAAAACTTCTGGCTAAGCTTGACTCAAAGGGGATTCATGGTTTGGCTTACTGGGACAACGGCTTCAAGGTTATGAGTAACAATACGCCACTTAAAACTGTTGCAGACTTTAAGGGTCAAAAACTGCGCATTCAGTCTTCCAAAGTGCTTGATTCCCAGATGCGTTCCGTAGGCGCTAATCCTCAGGTTATGGCGTTTTCTGAAGTGTACCAGGCGCTGCAGACCGGTGTGGTGAACGGCACTGAAAATCCACCTTCCAACCTTTATACCCAGAAGATGCATGAAGTTCAGAAATACGTCACTCTTTCAGACCACGGTTATCTCGGCTATGCAGTAATTGTAAACAAAAAGTTCTGGGCAGGACTGCCAGCAGATGTTCGCACTATTTTGGAAGGCGCAATGAAGGATGCAACGGTATTTGCTAATAATGTCGCCAAAAAAGACAATGAAGAAGCACTTGCGGCGGTTAAAAAATCGGGTAAATCGCAGTTCATTACCCTGACGGCACAAGAGCGTGGTCAATGGAAAAAAGCTATGGATAAGGCGCACAAAGACAACATGGGACGTATCGGCGCGGATCTGATCAAGGAAGTGTACAAAGAAACCGGCTACACCCCCAATTAATCATCTTCAGGCCGCTGCGCCCAACGCAGCGGCCATTTTTTATGACCATTTACAGGAGCAGACAATATGATGAAATATCTTGATCATCTTGAGGAAATTATTATTACTTTCCTCATCGGCATGGCAACAGTGGTGGTCTTTGTAGCCGTTGTTCACCGTTACCTGTCAGGTGTCCCGATTCCCGGCTTGCAGGATTGGCTGCTGACCATCAACATGAGCTGGGCTCAGGAACTGTGCATCTATATGTTTGTTTGGATGGCCAAGTTTGGTGCAGCCTACGGTGTACGGAGCGGCATTCACGTTGGAGTTGATGTAATAGTCACTCGGCTGCCGGATTCATGGCGGGTCAAGTGCGTAATATTAGGAATCGCCGGTGGCGCTCTGTTTACCAGTCTGATCGGCACACTGGGGGCACGATTTGTGTGGGAAAACGGAATGCATTATGCGCTCTATAATAAGTTAGGGATGACTCTCGGAGATCTGTATGAGGGGCCGATCACACCAGATCTGGAGTGGCCGACCTGGGTCATCTATGCCGCAGTTCCGCTCGGTTCGTACTTGATGTGTTTCCGCTTTCTGCAGGTTGGGTGGGGCTTCTATCGCACCGGAGAACTTCCGCACCATGATCATGGTGCCGTTGACGGACTTGATGATGTTGTTGATTCAACGATAGCGCTTGAAGAATATGAAGCCCATAAATTTGATGAAATGGAAAAAGATGGAGGTGTTAAATGAGTGCAACTGTAGCTGGATGGGAACAATTCTCCAAGCAAAAGGCAACCAAGTGGCTGCTCTGTATCGCAGCAGCACTTGGGGCTATTGCCATGCTCGGCAGCACCGGCGTCGTGTTTGCTCTTTTGATCATGCTGATGCTGACAGGCATGCCGATTTCAATTGCCCTCGGTCTGACCGTGCTCTCATTCCTTTTCTTTTTTACAAATATACCGACTGAAGCGGTAGCAATGAAGCTGTTTACCGGCATCGAAAAGTTCGAAATCATGGCAATTCCGTTCTTTATTCTGGCCGGAAATTTTCTTACTCATGGCGGTGTCGCAAAAAGAATGATCAACTTTGCTACATCGATGGTTGGTCACCTTCACGGCGGTCTGGCGTTATCCGGTGTTATCGCGTGCGCCCTGTTCGCAGCAGTATCCGGATCAAGCCCGGCTACTGTTGTGGCAATTGGTTCAATTTTGCTGCCAGCCATGGTGAAAGCGGGCTTTCCCAAGCGCTACGGTGCTGGCGTTATCACCACATCCGGGTCTCTCGGCATCTTGATTCCTCCTTCAATTCCCATGGTTATTTACTGCGTTGCGACCAACTCCTCAGTCGGCGGTATGTTCATGGGTGGGGTTATACCTGGCCTGATGCTTGCGACAATTCTTGGAGTGGTTTCCTGGTGGATTGCCCGTAAGAATGATTATCCACGTATGGCCAAAGCCACCGGTGCACAAAGATTAAAAGCATTCCGGGAAAGCGTCTGGGGACTATTGCTGATCGTAATTGTACTGGGCGGAATCTACAGTGGCCTGTTTACTCCAACTGAAGCAGCAGCCATGAGTGCGGTCTATGCTTTTATTGTTGCAGTATTTGTCTATAAAGACATCACCTTCAAAAAAATACCAAAAGTTCTTCTTGATTCAGCAAGTATGTCCGCCATGCTGCTCTACATTATTACCAACGCCGTATTGTTTTCCTTTTTGATGACTCATGAGCAGATTCCGCAGATTATGGCAGACTGGATTCTTGGACACAATCTGGGCGTGGTCGCCTTCCTGCTGGTTACCAACGTGCTGCTGCTGCTTGCCGGTAACGTAATGGAACCGTCCTCAATCATCCTGATTCTGGCACCGATCCTGTTTCCAGTGGCGATGAAACTCGGCATCGATCCGATTCACTTCGGTGTGCTGATTACCGTTAATATGGAAGTTGGAATGTGCCACCCACCGGTGGGCTTGAACCTGTATGTTGCCAGCGGTATTACCAAAATGGGTATTTCGGAACTCTCGGTGGCAGTCATGCCGTGGCTGCTTGCAATGATCGGGTTCATGCTGCTGATCACGTATGTACCGATTATTTCACTCTGGCTGCCACGTTTACTCGGGTACTAGCGGTACTCCTATATAATAGTCATAACCAACGGAGAGTTTTATGAAAAGACTAATTGCTTTATCTTGTTTGATGATCTTCATGACATGCGGTGTTGCTTTGGCGGCAGATGGTGATGCGGGAAAAGCTATTGACCTGGTAAAAAAAGGTGTGAGCTATTACAAAACAAACGGAATGGAAAAAGCCCTGGACGAGCTCAGCAACCCCAAAGGACAGTTTAATTCGGGAGAGTTTTATCTTTTCGTCTATGACCTGAAAGCGACCATGCTTGCTCACCCGAACAATAAGCTCATCGGCCAGAATTTACTGGATGTTCCAGATGCTGATGGCAAATTGTTCCGTAAGGAGATTGTTGCAACAGTTACGACAAAGGGAAGTGGTTGGACAGATTACAAATACAAGAATCCAAAAACTAAAGAAACTGAGTCAAAAACAACCTACTGCGAAAAAGCTGATGAATTAATTCTATGTTGCGGTATTTATAAAAAATAAATAAATCAGTACGTTTATACTGACACCCTATTACATTGCAGTACAATTATACCGCAATGTAATAGGGTTTTTTTGTAATTATTCCTTATATTATTTGCGTATTTTAACTGTAATTACTCCTTCGTGAAACATTATAACGACATTTTATGTAGGAGTAATCTGTCAGTCTTTACAGGTATTGAATTACGTTATTAAACAACATATATCATGTAGCGTGGCTAACGATTTAGAAATCGTTCGGTACGCACATAAGTAAATATGGAATCAGAATATATATGGAACCTGCCAGAGCAAAATCCAGGGCATGATGTACGTATCCAAAAGGGAGCTATATTGAAAAAGTCCGCGCAGTATTCATTGGGATTCAAGTTGGGAATTGGGCAGGCGGTGCTGATCTTCGTGGTAATGGCAATTTTTTCAATTGTGATCCCGACGATAACCTCCCGGCAGTCAGCCAAAGAGGCGGAACAGAATCTTGCTTCGCAAGCACAGGCGTTGGTGGACTCCATGGCATCATACCACGCAGCGCTGAGCGATAGCGCCGATAAACTCTCCGCAGTATTTCGTACAGAATTCCCTGGTGCCTTTTCCATTGATACGACAAAAACCATAACAGTCGGAGACAAACAAACCCCTCTTCTCACATCAGGTGCAACGATTGTCAATCTGAATACCGACATTGTTGACCGCTTTACTTCAGTGACAAAAGTAGTGGCTACGGTTTTTGTACGGGCGACTGACGATTTTGTGCGGGTTTCCACTTCATTAAAAAAGGAGGATGGCAGCCGGGCTATCGGCACCGCGTTGGATAGAAACCATCCCGCCTATCAAAGCCTGCTCAAAGGGGAGGTTTTTGTTGGAAAAGCAACCCTGTTCGGAAAGGACTACCTGACCAAATATCTACCGATCAAAGATGGACAGGGTACGGTTATTGCCGTTCTGTTTATCGGACTTGATTTTACCGACGGGCTTAAGGTGTTGAAGGAGAAGGTACGCACCGTCAGAATTGGTAAGAGCGGTTACATCTATGCAATTGATGCCCGGGAAGGAAATAATAAGGGCAAGCTCATGATCCATCCTGCCAAAGAAGGTGCCAATATTATCGACACTAAAGATGCAAACGGTCGTGAGTTTATCCGGGAGCTGATCAAAAACAAGAATGGAACTATTCGCTATCCCTGGATGAATAAGGAGACGGGGGAAACATCCGCCCGAGAAAAGGTGGTTGCGTATAGACATCTTAAAGAATGGGACTGGATCATCGGAGTAGGTTCATACGTAGATGAATTTGACACCGTTGCCCGCCTGGTTCGGAATACGATCATACTTGCATCGCTTATCGTTATCATCCTGCTGATCTCATTGCTTGGCATACTGGTTCGGCAATGGATCACCCAGCCGATACGAAAACTTGTTCACCAGACTGAATGTTATGCATGCGGAGATTTTACTTCGGTTGCGGCACTTTCCGCCCACGATGAAAAGCCGACAGACGAGGTCGAACTACTCACGCAGGGTGTCGGTACAATGGCTTTTGCTCTTCGAGAGATCCTCCATAAGGTAATGAATTCAGCACATCAAGTCAGCACCGCTGCGTCACAAGTGAACACTACCTCTGAAAGAATCGCCTGTGGGGCAGATGCGATATTGGGACAAACGATTACCGTCTCCACCGCCGGAGAAGAGATGTCGGCCACATCCGGAGATATTTCTCAAAACTGCCAGATGGCTGCAGAAGGGGCTCAGCGTGCTGCGGAGTTAGCCAGCAAAGGTGTAGCAGTTGTAGAAGTCACGATTGCTGTCATGAGCCAGATAGCCGACAAGGTACAGGAATCGGCCAGGACGGTGGAGAGTCTCGGGGCGCGTAGTGATCAGATCGGCACGATAATCGGCACAATTGAGGACATCGCTGATCAGACAAATCTGCTGGCGCTTAATGCCGCCATTGAAGCAGCCCGTGCTGGTGAACAAGGGAGAGGTTTTGCTGTTGTTGCTGATGAAGTTCGCGCCTTGGCCGAACGTACTACTCGCGCCACCCGCGAGATAGGGGCAATGATCAAAGCAATTCAGGGGGAAACCAGAGGGGCCGTAGCAGCCATGGAGCAAGGAGTGAATCAGGTGGAAGTCGGCACCGTCGAAGCATCAAAATCAGGCCATGCCCTGCGTGATATTATGGAGCAGGTAAACGATGTGGTCTTGCAGGTGAACCAGATAGCAACTGCCGCCGAAGAGCAGACAGCCACCACCAGCGAGATCGCTGGAAACATGCACCACATTACAGAGGTTGTACAGCAGACCTCCCACGGCGCCCATGAAGTTGCTACGGCGGCTGCCCAGCTAAGCGGAAATGCGGAAGAGCTGCAGCGACTGGTGCAGCAGTTTAAATTGTAGCACTCTTCATTCCACGATAGGTCATCCAAAGGGTGGCTGATCATGGGTTACAACTGCCCAACGTAATGATTCGTTAATCAACAGTTTTGTCCTGATACCAATTTGTTCAACTGTGCATTTAAAATATTTGTTTCAAAAGGCTTAATCATGCGAATAAAAACCCGTCTCCTCCTCAGTTCTACAATAATGATTGGTGGACTTGTTTTGATTGTCAGCCTGAGTTTGTATGCAATTTACAGCATAAAAACCAGCATTTTCCGCCTCACAGCACATTCTACTCCTTTACAGATCAAGACAACTGAACTTCAAAAAACGTTAGAAGGT